>NZ_JARESX010000018.1:0-117907 GCF_046026435.1 Paraburkholderia sp. RL17-381-BIF-C
ACCTCCACACCTGCGCGGCTCACCCGCGCCGCAGCCGCCCCCGGCACAGCCAGCGGCGCTCTCAACATCACCGCTGCTTCACTGCGGCACGACATCCCCGCCGCTGCTCGCACCCACAGGCACCGTGCCATCGCTCATCTGTGCTTTGTCGACTTCTGCAAGCAACGCCTCATCGCGTGCAATGACTTTGGGCAGATGCGTACGCAAGAATTCGACCCAAGTCCGTGTCTTAGCGTCGATGAACTTACGCGACGGGTACAGTGCGTAAATATTCATCTTCTGCGCTGTATATTCCGGCAACACGCGCACCAACGTTCCATCACGCAAACCTGAAATCGCGGCGTACAGCGGCACCATGCCAATGCCCATCCCTTCACGAATCGCAACAATCAGCGACTCGGCGATGTTCACGTGCACCGGCCCATTCACCTCCATCGTTTCGCAGCCATTCGGCCCGTCGAGCACCCAATCGTGCGGCGGAAACGCCGGAGTGTGCAGAATCAAACACTCATGATGCGCCAGTTCGGCTGGTTTCTGCGGCGCGCCATGAGTGCGCACGTACGCCGGCGAAGCGCACAAGATGCTGAAGGTCGTTCCCAACGGAAGCGACACGAGATCTGAATTAGGCAACGTGGAAGCGAGGATCACCGCGACATCGGCACTGCCTTCGAAAAGATCGGGCATGCGCTGCGACATCGTCAGTTCGACAGTCACCTCGGGATACAGCGCGCGATAGCGCGAAATAGCCGGCAGCACATAATGCTGACCAATGCTGGCAAAGCTATGCATCCGCAAAGCGCCGGTGGGGCGCTCGTGCGCGCAACTGGCTTCTTCTTCCGCGGTGCCGACATCTGCAAGTATCTGCTGACATCGTTTCAGATAACGTTCGCCTGCGGTGGTAAGCGCGAGCCGTCGCGTGGAACGGTTCAGCAACCGAGTCCGCAAATGAGCTTCGAGCTCCGAAACCGCGCGAGACATCGCGCCAGTCGTTGAATTGAGCGACTGCGCGGCGCCGGTGAAACTACCGGCTTCGACCACGCGCACGAACACTCGCATATTTTGTAACGTATCCATCGATCCTTCTATTTCACGGCAGAGGCCATATTGTCCGCCTGTCTCGGATGCGCATTGTTGTTCGTTTTGGAAGGAACGTTCCGCCTCGGTCCCCTTAATGCGCGCGTAGCATGCTCCTACAATCGGCGCCTTGCGTGCCGGAGTGAGCAACAGTGTTCTCCGGTGCTTCTTTCCGCGACCAACCGAGGTGTATTGCTTTCAAATGAAACGCGAACATGCGATCAGGCCGACGGCCGATTCCGTCCGGCAGTGGAGCGTCATGTTGCGATCGCTCAGTCCAGTCGTTCTGGATTGGGCTAATAGCGATGGCCTGGTCTGGCTGCATCTGCTGAAAACGGTCACCGCTGGTCTGCTGGCGCTGGGCATTGCGATGCTGCTGGATCTGCCGCAACCGCGCATTGCGATGACTACGGTGTTCGTCCTGATGCAGCCGTTCAGCGGAATGGTGCTCGCCAAGAGTTTCTACCGAATTCTCGGGACTGCGGTGGGCACAGCCGCCGCGCTCGTGCTGGGTGCATTGTTCGTCCAGCAGCCCGAGTTGTACATGATCGGCATGATTTGCTGGGTCAGCGCCTGCATTGCGGCAGCGGTCCGGTTTCGGCATTTCAGGTGGTACGGCTTTGTGCTTGCAGGTTACACCGCTGCGCTGATCGGCATCCCGAATGTCACGGCGCCTCATGACCTGTTTCTGGCGGCGCTTACGCGCGCGGCGGAAGTGGCGGTCGGCATCGTGTCTTCGAGCGCGGTGAGCGCGCTGATCGTGCCACAACGATCGAGCCTTGCGCTGCGGCACACACTACAGTCTCGATACAGAAATTTTACTGCGTTCGCCGCCGACGTGCTGGTTCGCGGCCTTGAGCGTGGTCAATTCGAGCGACGCTTTGCGAATCTCGTCGATGAGATCGTCGGTTTCGAGGCGACGCGCACGTTTGCCGCCTTCGAAGATCCGGCCATGCGTTCCCGCAGCCAGCATCTCGGCCGTCTGAACAGCGAGTTTATGGATGCCTGCGCGCGGCTGCATGCGCTGCATCAGCTGCTCAAGCGTCTGCGTGTAAATGGTTCGATGGCGATCGCCACGGCGATCAAGCCGTACCTCCACGAATTGGCTGCGCTCATGGCGCAGCCGCCCGAGGCGACCGTCGACGCATCGCGCATGGCAACCCGTTTGCAGCACTTTCAGGCGAGCTTGCCGCGGCGCGTGCGCGAAACGAGAAGGCCGCTGGAAGCTTCGCCTGCGGAATCGCTTGCGGACTTCGATACTGCTGCGGAACTGCTGTACCGGTTCGTCGACGAATGGATCCGCTACTCGGGGACCTACGCGTCGCTGACGCGGCGCAAACAGGCAGGTCTGCCGCAAGCCACCAGCCGTTACGTGAGCAAAACCAACAGCTTTGTCGTCGCGATGACATTTATCCGCTCGGCCGTGGTCATAGCGATCGCAAGCTGGTTCTGGATCGCGACAGACTGGCCGAGCGGAGGCCTGGCCGTGATCGGCGCGGCACTGGCGTGCGCGCTGACATCGACCGCGCCGAACCCTTCAAAGATGGCAGTACAGATGGCCGTCGGCGCCGTGCTGGCGACCATGACCGGTTATCTGTTCACCTGCTACGTGTATCCCAACATCGATGGCTTTCCGCTCCTGTGCATCACGCTTGCGCCGGTGCTCGCGCTCGGTGCATTCGTCGCCACGCGCAAACTCGCGGCGGGATATGGGATCGGTTTCTCGGTGTTTTTTTGCCTGCTCGCCGGGCCCGACAACGTCGTCGCTTACGCGCCGGATCTGCTGATCAACAATGGCATTGCGCTTATCGCGTCGCTGTTGCTGGCGGCGCTTGTGTTCGCGATCGTTTTCCCGGCTGACATGCCCTGGCTCATCGCGAAAATCATGGGTGACCTGCGCGCGCAAGTCGTGTCTGCATGCAAGGACGAACTGCCGGGACTCAATCAACGCTTTCAGTCGAGCACACACGATCTGACTTCCCAGTTGCGCGTGCTATTGGCGCGACGCTCCCGGCGTCGCCGCGATGCTTTGCGCTGGATGCTCGCGACGCTTGAAGTGGGCCACGCCGTGATCGATCTGCGCAACGAAGCGGTCCGCGCGGAGTATGCGCACGCACTGCATCCGCGTTGGGGCAGCGCCGTCGAGCACACGCGCGACGACCTCGCGCGGCTCTTCGAGCGGCCCGATGCGCGGAGTCTCGAACGCGCGCTGGCGTCCGTGAACTCGGCCGCGCGGATTGCGCAGGATGTGCTGCAAACGGTTCATGCCGAGCGCGACAAGCGTCACGACCTGCAGCGCATTTTGAGTTGCCTGCACTTTATCCGCACTGCGTTGCTCGACAAGGACGCACCGTTCAATGTGCGTTGAGTGATGGGCGCGGAGTCATGTGGCTTCAGTTATGTCGACATGAAGCATGTGACCTGAACCAGGTGGCCCGAATCAAGTGGCTTGAATCCAGTGGCCAAAATCCTGTCGCCCGAATCCTGTCGCTCAACTTATAAGCCTCGATTCACCGCCGTCACTCGCACACGCCACGATCCACCCTATACGCCGATCCTTCTTCAGGATGGAAAGATCACTTCCGGGCGGCCCCGTTTATCTGCGTGGATGGTAACCATATAGTTTCATCACTGCCTCGCAGTAATCGTAAGTCCTGGAGAGAGAAATGAAAGTGTTGAAAATCGCCCTGATCGCCTGCTCTTTGTCTGCTGTCGTCGCTCAGGCTCAAACGGCTCCCGCCGCCCCGCAACAGACCACGCAAGCCACTGCGCAGCACGACGCGAACGCGGATACGCGAGGCCGTGCCGCTGCACCGGCAGCCAAAGCTGAAGAGTGCGTCGGGCCTGTGAGCTTCTGCAACATCTACTTCGGCAGCTGAGGCAGCGTCGCGCATCGCCCTTGAAATACGTGCAAGACCTGTCGCGACCATCTGACGCGCGACGAACTCCCCGGCCGCGACGCCGTCCTGTCGTGACGCCGCGGCGGGGGTGACAATCCGGCTATTGAGTGAAGCACACCGCAGACGTGCGCATCGGTAGGCCGGACTGGTGATTATGGAGAGACTGAGTTTCATGTACCAAGACCGGATTCGCTGCGCCTCGCTGCGCGGAAAAATCACTTCAGCCGCCGAAGCGGCGCTCCTGATTCAGGACGGCATGCGCGTCGGCGCGAGCGGTTTTACCCGCGCGGGCGATGCCAAAGCCGTTCCTGTTGCGCTTGCCGAGCGCGCGCGTCAGGAAGGCAAGCCGCTGCGCATTACGTTGATGACCGGTGCCTCGCTCGGTCACGATGTGGATCGCATGCTCACCGAGGCGCACGTGCTGGCTCGGCGCTTGCCGTTCCAGGTGGACAAGACGCTTCGTGACGCCATCAATCGCGGCGAGGTCATGTTCGTCGATCAGCATCTGTCTGAAACCGTCGAGATGCTGCGCGCGAACCAGCTCGGCAAACTCGACATCGCCATTATCGAAGCCGTCGCGATCACCGAGACCGGCGGCATTGTGCCGACTACGTCGGTAGGCAATTCGGCCAGCTTTGCGATTCTTGCCGACAAGGTCATCGTCGAAATCAATCTGGCTCAGTCGCTCGCGCTCGAGGGACTGCACGACATCTGGATTCCGGGCCGCAGGCCGCACCGTGAGCCGCTGCCGATCGTCCGTCCGCAAGATCGCGTCGGCACCAAAGCGATCGAGATCCCGCCTGAGAAGATCGCGGCGATCGTCATCACCGATATGCCTGACAGTTCGTCCACGGTGCTGCCGGCGGATGCCGAAACACAGTTGATCGCCGGTCATCTGATCGAGTTTTTCCAGCACGAAGTGGCGCACGGGCGCATGCCCCGGCAGTTGCCGCCGTTGCAAGCGGGCATCGGCACGATCGCCAATGCCGTGCTGGCCGGCTTTGTCGATTCGCCTTTCGAAGCCTTCGAAATTTACTCAGAAGTGCTGCAGGATTCGACCTTCGACCTGATGGACGCGGGTAAGGTAACGTTCGCCTCCGGCGCGTCGATTACGTTGTCGGCCACGCGCCAGGCGCAGGTGTTCGGCGAACTCGAACGCTATCGCGATCGTCTGGTGTTGCGTCCGCAAGAAGTCAGCAACCATCCGGAAGTTATTCGCCGGCTCGGTCTGATTGCGTTGAATACCGCGCTGGAATTCGACATTTACGGCAACGTGAATTCGACCCACGTGGGCGGCACGCACATGATGAACGGTATCGGCGGGTCGGGCGATTTCGCGCGCAATGCGTCGTGCGCGATCTTCGCGACCAAGTCGATGGCCAAGGGCGGTCGCATTTCGAGCATCGTGCCGATGGTGCCGCATTGCGATCACAACGAGCACGACGTGGACGTGGTCGTGACGGAGCAGGGACTCGCCGATTTGCGCGGACTCGCCCCGCGGGAACGCGCCACGTTGATCATCGAAAATTGCGTGCATCCGCTGTATCGCGATCTGTTGCGCGACTACTATCGGGAAGCATTGAAGGGCGGCGGGCAAACGCCGCATCAGTTGGATCAGGCCTTCGCCTTGCACACGCGGCTGCGTGATACCGGTTCGATGTTGCCGGCGCAGGAAGCGGGGCTTTAAAGTCGGACGGGTTTAACGTCAAACCGGCGTCAGGTGGCTTTCGCCCCTGACGCCGTGAGACTTCTCATGCGGCGCTCAGGTACCTCGCCGGATGAGGCGGATAAGAAACAATAGAACGACCGCGCCGATGACCGCGGTGATGATCGAGCCGATCCAGCCGCCGCCGAGCGAAATATGCAGCACGCCGGCGAGCCAGCCGCCGATGAACGCGCCGACAATCCCGACAATGATGTCGACGATCAGGCCGAAGCCGCCGCCCTTGACGAGCACACCTGCCAGCCAGCCGGCGATCGCGCCGATGATGAGCCATGCAATGATGCCGTGTTCCATAATCGAGACTCCATGGTTGAATGTGAAAAATTCACGGTGTCAGAGCTTAGTCGAAGGTTATGGGACAGTCCATATTCAGGACGCGGAATTAACATTGTCTAAATCTATTGCAAGCTAAGTGTAGACGATGCACGCGAATATGGGGAACTTACGCCCTATGCTTACTCAGGCGTCGGCTCCGCTTCTCTGGCGGTCCAACTCACGCTGGAGACACTCTTTTCCATGCTGATGCGGCTGGCCATCTGTTCGAGCTTCGACTGATCTTTGGGATGCATCTTTAGCGTTGCCGTCACACGAATGCGTCCAGGGTCGTTTTCGACGTCTTCGCTCGTCAGGCTTTGAAACGACAGCGGCGTCGAATACATGGAGTTGGAGACGGCGGTACGAATGTGAATCTCGTCGGCCTCGCGGCAGACAATCGTCAGCACGTATTCGCGCACGAGGTCGGCGTTCGATACCGGCGTCGCGTTGATCATTCGGCTGACTTCACGCAGCACGGTGTTGGTCAGCAGTACGACCAGGGTGCCGGCCAGCGCCGGCCCGTAATGACCGGCGCCGCACAAAACACCCACCGCCGCAGAGCACCACAAGGTCGCCGCGGTGTTGATTCCCTGAATGGAACCCTTGTCGCGCATGATCACGCCGCCGCCGAGAAAGCCGACGCCGGAGACCACGTATGCGGCGATCTGGGTGATGCCGGTCGTGCCGTTGCCGGTCAGCACGCCGAGCGTAACGAACAGGCACGCGCCGCTTGCGACCAGCGTGATGGTGCGCAAGCCGGCATTGCGCTGACGCATCTGCCGTTCGAGGCCGATCGCCACGCCACAGGCGAAGGCGGCGAGAAGCCGCAAGAGGAATTCAATTGTCATCGGTCTGCAAGGGTGAGGCGCGAGTTCGCACAGTGTGAACCTTGCGCGTGACACCCGCGCGTCCGTCCCGATGGGACAGGCGCGAGCAGTCGTGACGCAGCGCGCGAGCAAAGCGTCGCGACGCTCAAAGGCAAGGATGGCCGGCACGGCGTTCAGCCATGCGGATCTCACTGCAACTTGACTTGCAACAAGTGGGTAAGGGAATCAACGACGTGCACCGTCAGCCCGTAGGCAAGACGGCGACAGGCAAAGGCTGGCGCGGAAATCTTGCCGATCAGGCGATCGGGCGAATCGAAGCTCGACGGGTACTACTGCTACTGTCCAAGATCGTATTTCCGGATAAGTGAACTGGGCGGATTTTAGGCGCCTCTGCAAAATTAAGTCAAGCCACGATGAGGCGAGGCGACGAATGAGTTGCGCTGAATGTTTTGGGAAGTTTCCGTGCAAATCGGAGGCCTATTCCCACACAAATACGGACTCCGAATGTTGACGGTATCCATCCCGGAAAACACACTGTCTGCATAACGCGGGCACTTCGTGCGGGCCTTGGCGTTTGATCCGCGTTTTTATTTCCGGCGGTTCCGCTTACGCATTGGCCAGATGTCGTTGCGCCGGGATGCGCACCACGTGGCGGGTTCTTGCCGCTGCTTGCCGCTTCCTACCGCTTCTTGCCGTTTCCGCCGCCCATCCGAATTGAGGAATGTATGAAAGTTAAAGCTCTTGGTGTCATTGCCGGCGTGTTGATCGCAGTTGCTCCGCTCGTATCGTTCGCCACGGCTTTGCCGGCGCCGTTTGAAGGTAGCAGCACGCTGCAGGCAGATGGCATCGTGAAGGCGGTCGATCAGGCAAACCATTCGGTCACGGTACTCGACGCGCAGGGCGGCGAAGCGTCGTTCAACGTTACCGATACGCGCAGTCTTGGGCAGATCAAGCAAGGCGGCAAGGTTCACATCCGCATGATGCGCAGTGCGGTGATAAGCGTCACGCGCAGTGCGGACGGGCAAAGCACGGCGGCCCAGTTTGGGCAGTCGAACGCGATTCAGAGCGTGACAGCCCGAGTCGAGGCCATTGACCATGCTTCCGGCATCATGGCGCTGAAAGGCGCGGACGGGTCGGTGTTCCATATACAGGGCCGCGACCCGGCAAAGACCGCGGGTGTGACGCCCGGCATGCAAGTGGTCGTGGCGTTCGCGCCGCAAGTCAGCGTGGCTGTGGCGCCCACGCAGTAACGGTGCCTCAATCGGGCTCGCCGGGCACGAGGCGCAGGCGCGTGATTTCGGAAGGCGCGCCCAAACGCTTCGGCGGCCCCCAGTAGCCTGTGCCCCGGCTCGTGTAGACCCAGAGTCCGTTCAGTCGCGCCAGACCGGCGGTGAACGGCTGCTGAAACCGCACGAAGAAGTTCCACGGGAAGAACTGGCCACCATGCGTGTGCCCGGAGAGTTGCAACGTGAAACCGGCCGCTGCTGCGGCCTCGGCAGAGCGCGGCTGGTGGGCGAGCAGTACCTTGATCAGCACGTCGCCAGGCGCGCCGGCGAGCGCCGCGACCGGATCGCTGCGGTGCAACGGGTCGTGATGGCCCGCTGAAAAATCGGTCACGCCGGCGATCACGGCGCGTGCGCCGTCGTGGTCCACGATCACGTGCTCGTTCAGCAGGACATTCAGTCCCAGGCGCCGGAATTCGTCGATCCAGGCGTTGGCGCCGGCGTAATACTCGTGATTGCCGGTCACGAGAAAAGCGCCGTGGCGCGCGCTCAACCGTGACAACGGCTGCGTGTGTCGGGTCAGTTGCGGTACGCTGCCGTCCACGATATCGCCGGTGACTGCGATCAGATCCGGCTTGAGGCGATTCACCGCGTCGACGATTGCGTCCACATAGCGGCCTTTAATGGTCGGGCCAACGTGAATGTCGCTGATCTGCACGATCGTGAAGCCGTCGAGCGCGGCGGGTAAATCGTCGATCGGCACTTCGATCGTTACGACCTTGGCGCGACGGCGAGCGTTGAACAGGCCGACAAGCGTGGAGAGCAGCGCGAGCACCGGCACAGCCGCTGCTGAACCGGTACGCCAGTGCGCGATCGCGATGGTGCTCGGCCAGATTGCGTCGACGGTCAGCAGTGAGGCGAGCGCGAGGTCCCGTACGAAAGTCAGAACCAGCAGTGACGAGAAGAAGCCCATGGCCAGCAGACCGACCCACGCGAGCCGGTCGCTGAGCGGCTGTTGTTTGATGGTGCGCGCCAGCATGCCGAGCGGAATGATAAAGATCGACAGCACGAGCCACAGCGCACACAGCCAACGGCCGGCGGTATCGATCGGCATGTCCGGAATCAGACGCAAGCCGACGTAGATGTGCAGCAGGATGCCAATCAGAATGATGCGAACAAGAAACGATGAGCGGCGCATAGAGAGGATCAAGGCGGGAAGGGGCCGGCACGAGCATAGGAGCGGCGGCTACTCGTCCGCTGCGGCAATGCAGTAATGGAACGAGCCGACCCATTCTACCGAGATGTGTAATCGCGTGCCGAGGGCGCCAATTTTGGTCGCAGGGTGACACGCCGCCTACATCCGAAAGTGCCTGGAAGGTACTGCAATGCACCATTGCCGCGGTCGTGTTTGACCCGTCCAGCCGGCTAATGCGACGCAATTAAATGGGCTTTGAATTGTGCTCGGGCGTGAGCTATCCTGAAATAGAGCCGGCTTGGATCAAAGCAAAAGCAAGGGCCAGCACGAAGGCCACGCAGACCAGTAGCGGTTCGTTTTGTCGCCGGTAGAGGGCGAGGCAGGAGGCGCACATGAAGCTGCTCAGATCAGGCAACCCGTTCCGCCATGCGCACCACGCGCATCACGTCGGACGCGAGGGGAGCCATGTCATGCTGCCGCTCGTGGTCATATCGGTGATGGCGATCGGCTTGTACTTCGGCGTGCGCGATATCGACTTTTCCGAGTTGGGCAAGAGCGCGCTATTCGATGTCGTCATGCTCTGCGTTGCCCTCGGTATCGCGGGATTGTTTGGCGTCGTCGGGGCATGGGTCAGGTCAAACGGTGACGACGCCGAAGAGGGCTTCTGCTTCATCGGCGCGCTGATCGGCGCCGTGGTGTTTTACGTGGCGCTCCTCCGTTGACCCTGCTCAACGGCGCCCCGGCGCCGTACGTCAGACGATCCGCGCGGCTTCGTCGAAAGCGAAGCGCGGGCTGCGCGGAAACAGCTTCGACGCGTCGCCGTAGCCGAGATTGATCAGGAAGTTCGACTTCACGGTCGTGCCGGCGAAGAAAGCTTCGTCGACCTTGGCGGTGTCGAAACCCGACATGGGACCCGTGTCCAGGCCTAGCGCGCGGGCGGCGAGAATCAGGTAGCCACCCTGCAGCGTCGAATTGCGAAATGCCGTATCGGCGATCGCCTTGTCGTTACCCGCGAACCAGCTGCGCGCGTCGGCGTGCGGAAACAGCTTCGGCAGATGCTCGTAAAACGCCATGTCCATCCCGACGATCACCGTGACCGGCGCTGCCATCGTCTTCTCGAGATTGCCTGCAGACAAAGCCGGACGCAGCTTCTCCTTGCCTTCCTGCGTTTTGACGAAGACAAAGCGGCCCGGGCTCGAATTGGCCGAGGTCGGGCCGAGCAGGACGAGTTCGATGAGTTGTTCGAGCAGGGCGTCCTCGACGGGTTTCGCCTGCCAGCCGTTATGCGTGCGCGCTTCGCGAAAAAGCTGATCGAGCGCCTGGTCGGAGAGAATCATGTTGGGGGTCCTTTGAAGGTTGCGGCTAGGGAATGAATACGACGGTCACGAATGGAAGCGCAAGTGGCGCGCGTGAGCGTCGTCCTGGTTGTCGCCATAATAGCCAAGGTTTTCAACCGCTCGCGCTTTGAGCGCTCGATCATACCAGGCAATCTCATGACGGATCTTTTCGCGCATTCTTGCGATGCTTTGCCGACGCCCGACGTCGACTGGTATCCCGATTGGCTGCCGCCCGCGGACGCGGCGCACGCCTTGACGCGACTCGTCGAAGAAGTCGAATGGCGCCAGGACATGATGGGCACGCCCGCCGGCCGCGTGCCGCTGCCGCGGCTGACTGCGTGGCAAGGCGAACCCGACGCCGTCTACGTTTACTCGGGAATTCGCAACGTGCCGCAACCATGGACGCCGACGGTTGCCGAACTGAAGGCCGCCGCGGAGTCGGTTTGCGACGCGCGTTTTAATAGCGTATTGATCAACCGCTATCGCAGCGGCACCGACAGCATGGGCTGGCATGCCGACCGCGAGCCCGAACTCGGCGCTCAGCCGGTGATTGCGTCGGTAAGCCTGGGCGTCGCGCGCACGTTCGACCTGCGGCATAACAAGACCGGCGTCGTGCAGTCTTTTTCGCTCAAGGGCGGCAGCTTGCTGGTGATGAAGGGCAATACGCAGGCGGATTGGCGGCACCGGGTGCCGAAGGAGCCGCGCGTAGCGGGCGAGCGGATCAATCTGACTTTCCGATGGGTGACGCCGCGCAGGGAGGGGCGGTGAATCGCCGGTCGATGGGGGCGCCAATCTGAACCAGCGGCAGTTTGGGACAGGCGCCAGCCCCAAAGAAGCATCACCCACGTAAGCACATAAAAAAGCACAGAGCGGATTCCACGCCAGCCGCCATCAGCCAAACGACGCCCAAATCTCGCCCAGGCGCCGCGCTCCCACCGACATCGCGGTCTATACCAAAATCGATATCACTGACGCGAATCATTTGATTGGACGGTTAACGCCCCGCACACTACGCTACATCACGATCCACGCACCGTGAGGGCCGCAATGGCTGGACGGGTGAGATGGATCGCTTGAATAACAACGATCAGGAGACAGTCATGGCGAATTCACGACGCGCAGCATGTCGTGCGTTGAGCGCACTCGCACTCTGCGCGGGTTTTGGCGCGCTGACGCTGGCCGCGCCGGGCGCTTACGCGCAAGACAAACAGATTACCCTCGGCTTTGCCCAGGTCGGCGCGGAAAGCGCGTGGCGAACCGCCAATACCGAGTCGGTCAAGTCCGCGGCGGCGGACGCGAAGATCAAGCTCAAATTCTCCGACGCGCAGCAAAAGCAGGAAAACCAGATCAAGGCGATTCGCTCCTATATCGCGCAGAAAGTCGACGTGATCGCCTTTTCACCGGTGGTCGAGTCGGGCTGGGAGCCGGTTCTGCGCGAGGCTAAAGCCGCAAAGATTCCGGTGATCCTCACCGACCGCAACGTCGACGTGAAAGACACCTCGCTGTACGTCACCATGATCGGATCCGACTTCCTGGAAGAAGGACGGCGCGGCGGTCACTGGCTCGCGGATCACTATAAGAGCGAGCAGGGCCCCATCAACATCGCCGAACTCCAGGGCACCGTCGGATCGGCGCCAGCCAACGATCGGCACTCCGGTCTGCTGGAAGTCATCAAAAACGATCCCAAGTTCAAGATCATCGCCTCGCAAAGCGGAGACTTCACGCTCGCCGGCGGCAAGCAGGTCATGGAGGCGTTCATCAAGACCTATGGAAATAAAATCAATGTGGTCTATGCGCATAACGACGATATGGCGCTAGGCGCCATCCAGGCGATGGAAGAGGCCGGCATGCATCCGGGCAAGGACATCACCATCGTTTCGTTCGACGCCACCAAAGGCGGCTTCCAGGCTATGGCCGCCGGCAAGATGAACGTGGACGTGGAGTGCAGTCCGTTGCTGGGACCGCAATTGATGTCGGCGGTGAAGGATGTGGTGGCCGGCAAGCCGCTGCCCAAGCGTATCCTGACAGAAGAGACAGTGTTCCCGATGAGCGTCGCTGCGCAAACGCTGCCAACACGTAAATACTGACATTAAGTAAATCAGGCTTCCTGATTGTGACAAGCGTGCCCGGCCGCGTAGACGAAGGCGCAGCCGGGAAGCGCCGTACCGACAGATCGAAAAAGGTTTCTCCAGCGGTGCCTGGCCGTCCGACTGCTTGGGCAGCGGACGGCCTCTTTTGCGCGCAGCTACGCTGGAGGCCGCCGAACCACGCACCGCCGATCGAGCGAGGCCTATGACGCATCACCCTTCCAGTTCAAAGCCGCTGGCTGGCGCCGCCGCTACCCAGCCCGGCGGCGCCGCGAGCGCACTCGAACCCGTTCTCGCCACCGCCGGCGTCAGCAAGACATTCCCGGGCGTGAAGGCGTTGCAGAGCGTCGATTTCCGCCTGTTCCCCGGCGAGATTCACACACTGATGGGACAGAACGGCGCCGGCAAATCCACTTTGATCAACGTGCTCACGGGCGTGGTCGCGCCCGAGGCCGGCACTATCCGCCTCGGTGGCGAGGTGGTGGCGTTTGCCTCGCCGCAGGAGGCCGAAGCGGCCGGCATCCGCACGCTGTATCAGGAAGTGAACCTGTGCTCGAACCTCTCGGTGGCGGAGAACATATTTGCGGGCCGGCAGCCGAAGCGCTTTGGCGCGATCGACTGGAACGACATCAAGCGGCGGGCTCAAGCCGCGCTGGCGCGCCTCGACGTGACGCTCGACGTCACCCGTTCGCTCGACGCCTATCCGATCGCCGTACAGCAGATGGTCGCCATCGCGCGGGCGCTCTCGGTCGATGCACGCGTGCTGATCCTCGACGAGCCGACCTCGAGCCTCGATGACAGCGAAGTTGCGCAGCTGTTCAAAATACTTCGGCATCTTAAGCAGTCTGGCATTGCGATTCTGTTCGTTACGCATTTTATCGAGCAGACGTATGCGATTTCCGATCGCATTACGGTAATGCGCAATGGCGAGCGCGAAGGCGAATATCTCGCACGCGATCTGCCAGCCGATCAGCTTGTGTCCAGGATGGTCGGCCACGAGCGCATGAGCGCGCGTTTGCGCGAAGCGGCGCAAGCAAGCCACGACGGCCACAACGGCCATGCAGGGCCGCAGGGTGCGCAGGCCGGCCAGCCGTTCATGGCGTTGCGCGGCGTCGGACGGCGCGGCTCGATGCAGCCGATCGACCTCGACGTGCAGCCGGGGCAAATCCTCGGCCTTGCCGGTCTGCTCGGATCGGGCCGCACGGAAACCGCGCGGCTCCTGTTCGGAGCCGATCGCGCCGACAGCGGCACGATGCTGGTGGAAGGCCGGCCCGTGCGGCTGCGTTCGCCACGCGACGCGGTGCGCCATGGCATCGGCTATTGCGCGGAGGACCGCAAGAAAGAAGGCATTGTCGCCGAGCTGTCGATCCGCGAGAACATCCTGCTGGCGTTGCAGGCAAGGCGCGGATGGTGGCGCAAGATCAGCCGGCAACGCGCGCGCGAGCTAGCTGATCTATGGATCGAGCGGCTCGGCATCAAGGCGTCGGATGCGGAACAGCCGATCGGCTTGCTGTCCGGCGGCAATCAGCAGAAAGCGCTTCTGGCGCGCTGGCTCGCCACCGATCCCAAGCTGCTGATACTGGACGAACCCACGCGCGGCATCGACATCGCGGCCAAGTTCGACATCATGGATCGTCTGCTGGCGCTGTGCGCGAGCGGCCTGAGCATCCTGTTCATTTCGTCGGAGATCAGCGAGGTGCTGCGCGTCAGTCATCGCGTGGCGGTGTTGCGCGACCGCCGCAAAATCGCCGAAGTGAGCGGCCAGGCCTCCAACGAAGACAATATCTATCGACTTATCGCGGGGAGCGGCGAATGAAGCTTTCGAACTGGATCGCGCGCGACGGCGCCGAGCGTCCGTTGATCTGGCCGTGCGTGACGTTGCTGTTGCTGTGCGGCCTGAACCTGTGGGTCAATCCGCATTTTCTGTCGCTGCGCATGCTCGACGGCCACCTGTTCGGCGCCCCGATCGATGTGCTGAATCGCGCCGCGCCGCTGGTACTCGTCGCCACCGGCATGACACTGGTGATCGCGACGCGCGGCATCGACATTTCGGTGGGCGCGGTGGTGGCGATCGCGGGCGCCGCCGCGGCCACCATTCTGGCGACCCAGCCGGTGGCGTCCGCCGGACTGATTGCGCAGGCGCTGCTGGCTGCGTTGATCACGGGTTTGCTGAGCGGCATGTGGAACGGGTTGCTGGTGTCCTTCGTCGGCATGCAGCCGATCATCGCCACCTTGATACTGATGGTCGCCGGGCGTGGCGTCGCGCAATTGCTGACAGCAGGGCAGATCATTCCGATCGGCGCGCCGGGCTATCTGTTCGTGGGCGGTGGTTACTGGCTCGGCGTGCCGTGTTCGGTCTGGATCGCCGCGGTGGCGGTGCTGGCCACCGCCGCGCTCGTCGAAGGCACGGCGCTCGGGCTTTTCATCCGCGCGATCGGCGTCAATCCGGTCGCCACGCGTCTGGTGGGTCTGCGGTCCAAGGCGCTCGTCTTCGCGGTGTACGGCTTCTCGGGGTTGACCGCGGCAATGGCGGGCATTCTCATCAGCTCGAACGTGCGTAGCGCCGATGGCAACAATGCCGGTCTGCTGCTCGAACTGGACGCGATTCTCGCGGTGACGCTCGGCGGCACCTCGCTGCTAGGCGGCCGCTTCAGCCTCGTGGGCACGGTGCTGGGCGCGCTGATCATTCAGACGCTGACTTACACCACCTATTCGATCGGCGTGCCCCCCGAGGCCACGCTCGTCGTCAAGGCGGCCGTGGTGCTGGCGGTGAGCCTGATCCAGTCGCCGGCGGCGCGCTCGCTCGCCATGTCGTTCGGCATGTCGGTCCGCCGGTCGCTCGTCAAGCAACATGGAGCGGCGCGATGAGACGAATCCTCGAAGCATGGGCTCATATCGTCGATCCGCGCACGCTGCCGATTGCCGTCACGATCCTGCTGTTCTGCGCGCTGTTCGGCTTCGGCTCGGTGATGTACACCGGCTTCTTCTCGTGGCAAGTGCTGCTCGATCTGCTGGTCGACAACGCGTTCCTGCTGATCGTGGCGATCGGCATGACGTTCGTGATCGTGTCCGGCGGCATCGACCTGTCGGTGGGCTCGGTCGTCGCGCTGACGACCATCGTCGAGGCGGTGCTCTCCGAACACATGCATTGGCCCGTGTGGGCGATCCTGCCGATCGTGTTGCTGATGGGCACCGTGTTCGGCGCGGTGCAGGGCGCGTTGATCCACTTCTTCCGCTTGCAGGCTTTCATCGTCACGCTGGCCGGCATGTTCTTCGCGCGCGGCCTGTGCTTTCTGATCACGACGCAGTCGATCACCATCACCGACCCGACGTTCCAGAAGATTTCGGCGTTTCGTCTCGACATCGGCGTCGGCTCGGTCACCGCCAACGTGCTGATTGCGTTCGTCACGCTGCTGGCAGCAATCTACGTCGCACATTTCACGCGCTTTGGCCGCAACGTGTACGCGATCGGTGGCAATGCGCGCTCGGCCTTGCTGATGGGCTTGCCGGTCGCGCGCACACGCGTCGGCGTGTATGCGCTGAGCGGCTTCTGTTCGGCGCTCGGCGGCGCGGTCTTCACGTTCTACGTATTGTCGGGCTACGGTTTGCAAGGGCAGGGCATGGAACTCGATGCGATCGCGGCGACCGTGATCGGCGGCACACTGCTGACTGGCGGGGTGGGCTATGTGATCGGCTCGCTGTTCGGCGTCGGCATTCTCGGCACGATCCAGACGCTGATCACTTTCGACGGCACGCTCAGTTCGTGGTGGACCCGCATCGTGATCGGCGCGTTGCTCTGCGCATTCTGCCTGTTGCAACGCCTGATCGAGCGTCACGCGAAATCAGTGGGGCGCCCTGGCGGCACCGGCGCAGTCGTGACCGCGGGACGCGAACGCGGGCACGCGGACGGATCGGCGCCGCCGGACACGCATGTGATTGGACGCGCGCCCGAACAGGCGTGAGCAGTGCGGTGGTGCCTCACGCGCTGAGTTGCCGGCCTCGGGTTTCGGGCAGCGTCAACGCAGCGAGGATCACGACACCGTACGCCGCCGCCGCGAACACGCCGATCGCGTGGCCGAGCGTCATCGTTTGCGAGACGTAGCCGATCAGGAACGGAAACGTTGCGCCGATTGCCCGCCCGAAGTTGTAGCAAAAGCCCTGGCCGGAGCCGCGCATGCGGGTGGGAAACAGCTCGGTGAGGAACGCGCCCATGCCCGAGAAAATGCCGGACGCGCAGAAGCCGAGCGGGAAGCCGAGCACCAGCATCGAGAGATTGTCGAGCGGCAGTTGCGTGTAGATCAGCGCAATTCCGCACGACGCCAGCGCGAACGCGATGAAGGCGCGCTTACGCCCGATCCTGTCGCTGACATAGGCGCCGGTGAGATAGCCGCAGTACGAGCCGACGATCACCACGCCCAGATAGCTGCCGGTACCGATTACGCTGAGATGCCGTTCGGTCTTCAGATACGTCGGCAGCCAGGTCGTCACTGCGTAGTAGCCGCCTTGTACACCGGTTGCCAGCACCGATGCGCGCAGCGTCGTCCACAGAATCTCGCCACGGAAAATGTCGAGCAGCGAGGTACGCGTTTGCGAGGCGGCCTGCGCCGCTTTCTGCTGCCGATGCACCTCGGGCTCGTCGACGAAGCGTCGGATCCAGATCACGAACGGCGCCGGCGCGATACCGATGGCGAACAGCACACGCCACGCGTAATCGGGCGGCACGAGCGAGAACACGGCCATGAAGAGCAGCGTGGAAATGCCCCAGCCGATCGCCCAGCCCGCCTGCACGAGGCCCACCGCTTTGCCGCGATCGCGCGCGCGGATCACTTCGCCGATCAACACCGCGCCTGCCGTCCACTCGCCGCCGAAGCCGAGGCCCATCAGCCCGCGCGCCCATAGCAATTGCGCGAAATTCTGCGCCAGCGCGCAAGCCAGCGTGAAGACGGCAAACCAGAGAATCGTGATCTGCAAGGTTTTGACGCGGCCGATGCGATCCGACAGCACGCCGGCGGCCCAGCCGCCGAGCGCCGAACTCAGCAGCGTGACGGTGCCGATCAGGCCGGCGTCGCCGCGCGTGATGCCCCATGTCGCGATCAACGTCGGAATGACGAAGCTCAGAAATTGCGTGTCCATCGCGTCGAGCACGTAGCCGATCTTGCAACTCCAGAAGGCGCGCTTCTCACTGCCGGAGATCTGCCGATACCACGCGAACGGGCCTTTCCCTGTGCCGGATGCGCCGTAAGTTTCAGCGTCGGCGGTCAACTGCGCTTCGGTTTCCATGCTTGCACTCCGGTCGTCGTGGGCCGCGGCTCGTCGCGCGGCAGGTGAGGGAAAAACGCGTTGGCTACAGCACCGCGAGCGTGGTGTTGGGAATGTCGGTCACGAGCATGTGTCCCGGCTTGTGAGCGATCGCGAACGGCAGACGCGCGCTTTCGATGGCGGCTTGCGGTGTGACACCGCAAGCCCAGAACACCGGCAGTTCGTCGCCGCGCACTTCGACGGCGTCGCCGAAATCGGGACGCGCCAGATCGCGAATGCCGATCAGCGACGGATCGCCGATATGAACCGGCGCGCCGTGCACGGCGGGAAAGCGGCTGGTGATCTGTATCGCGCGGATGGCGTCGGCGGCCTTCATCGGCCGCATCGACACGACGCGGTTGCCGCCGAATACGCCGGCCGCCACGTTGCGCTCGCGCGTGCGATACATCGGCACGTTGACTTGCTGTTCGATATGACGTAACGCGATGCCTTCGCGCCGCAGCATTTCTTCGAAGGAAAACGAGCAGCCGATCGCGAACACCACCAGGTCGTCGCGCCACAGTTCGTCGAGACTGCGCACTTCCTCGGCGCGCTCGCCATGCCGGTACACGTAAAACGCTGGCACGTCGTTGCGGATGTCGAGATCGGCGCCGAGCGCGGGCACGCGCCAGTCGCCCGGTTCGCCGATGCCCAGCAGCGGACACGCTTTCGGGTTGAGCGTGCAGAAGCGCAGAAAATCGTCGGCGTATTGACGGGGCAGGATGGCGAGGTTGGCTTGCGCATAATCTCCGCAGTAGCCGGCTGTCGGACCGGACAATCGGCGAGCGCGAATCTGCTGACGAAACTCGGATGGCGTGTAGGACATGAACTGCTCGGCTCCAGGTAGACCGGTGTGGCTGAAAACACTTCAGCGTTGCGACCCAGATTAGTAACGTCAAAAATATCCATCCAGCGAGTTTTTATTGCGTTTCGTTAAATTAAACTTAACAGCGCCGCAGCCGGTTTGCGGCGATGATCGCGTGCATTCCGCCGTTGTTGAGAGAGCTCCGCAATGAATACCCGCTTTGTCGAAACCTTTCTGACGCTCGCCCGCCTGGGCAGTTTTCGCGCGACCGCCACCGCCATGCACGCGACGCCCGCCGCGATTTCGCTGCGCATCAAGACGCTCGAAGCCGAGTTGGGCGTCGAGTTGATCGAGCGCGATGCCGCTGACTTTCAGCTCACCGTGAATGGCGAGCGGCTGCTCGCGCACGCGCGCTCGGTGGTGCAGGCCACGCGCTCGCTGCAACTGGCCGCGCAGGACGAGACGCAAGTGGCGACGCGATTGCGCCTCGGCGTGATCGAGACGGTGGTGCATAGCTGGCTGCCGGACTACATCCGGATGCTGAACCTCGAATACAACCGCATCGTCGTGGACCTCACGGTCGATTCGAGCGCGATACTCGGACCGCGTTTGCGGGCGGGCGAACTGGATCTGGTGATTCAGGTGGAGGAAACCGCGGAGCACGAGGCGTCGATCGTCTCGACCTTGCTGGCGAGCTATCCCGTGCGCTGGATCGCGCGCAGCGATCTGATACCGGCCAGCCGCGCGAAACATGTGCAGACGGTATTGAGCAAGCCCGTGCTGACGTTCGGCCGTGGTACCGCGCCTCAAATCGCGGTCGAAGGGATCGTGCAGGCGCTCGCAAAGCGCGCCGGCGTGCCGCTCGCGCAGACGCAGGTGACCTGCATGCCGTCGGTCGCGGTGATCGTGAAACTGCTGCGCGACGGTTATGGGGTGGCGGCCGTGCCCGCGTTATTCGTCGAGCCTTATCTGACCCGTGGCGAACTGGGCCAATTGCAGGTACGGCCATTGCCGCCACCGATCGACGTCGCGATGTACTACCGCGACGATGCCGACGTCGGTGTGCTCGCGGCATCCCGTGTCGCGCGCAACGCTTGCGATCAGTATGCGAAGGCGATGGGACGGCAGTTGATCGGGAAACGCTGAGGCATGCTGACGAACACGCCGTGGCTCATTCAGCGCGCGTCCAGACGCCGTCGCACAGTGGCCACGAGCCGATCGAACGGGAACGTGCTGGCCGCAAGCGCGGCGGTATCCGGAAAGTACTCGCGCGCAATGTCGGTCAATACCTGTCCCGGCGGCGCTTCGATCAGCACACGCGCGCCCATTTCCTGCATCACGGTGAGCGCGTCGAACCAGCGCACGGTGTAGCGCATGTTGGTCGCGAGATCGTCGCGGATCGCGTCCGCCGTGTACAAAGGACGTCCGCCGCGATTGCCGACATACGTACTGTGCGGCGCGTGAAAAGGCACATCCTTAGCGTAAGCGGCCAATTCGTCCGTGGCCTGTGCGAGCAGTTCGCAATGCGACGGCACGCTCACCGCGAGGCGCGTGGCCTTGCGCGCGCCGGCGGCCAGCGCGCGTGCGATGAAGGCGTCGAGCGCTTCGTTCGCGCCCGCTATCACGATCTGGCGCGGCGCATTCACGTTGCCGATGTAGATATGCTGGTGGTCTTCATCGGCATGCCGTACGGCGAGTGTTTCCACTTGATATTCGGTCAAACCGGAGATGGCGGCGAGACCGTAGCCGGATGGGTAGGCCGTTTCCATCAGCTCGGCACGGCGGCGAACCATCTTCAGCGCATCGTCGAAATGAATCGCGCCGCAGCTTACCGCCGCTGCATAGGCGCCGACCGATAAGCCCGCGCTGATCTCCGGCACGAGCTGTTCATCGGCCAGCGCGCGCGTGAGCGCCACGCCTGCCACCGTCAAGCCGATCTGCACGGCGACGGTCGAGCGCAGTGCGTCCGGCGTGTCCAGTGTGAGCACGTCGACGCCGAGCACCTGCGAGGCTTCCTCGAGTGTGTCGCGCACTGCATGATGCCGAGGCAGGCGATGCAGGAACCCGTCGGTCTGCGCGCCTTGTCCGGGGAAAAGCAGGGCGAGCATCAGGCGTGGCTACCGTGAGTCGCGGTGGCCCACGGATCGGTAATCAGGCGCGGGCCGCTCGCATGGCGTGCCATCACGCGCGGTTTCCCCGCGGCCCATTCGGCCAGCGCCACGCCACCCGCGGGCGTTTCGAGTTGTGCGTCCACGCGAACGCCCACACGTCGCGCCAGTACCTGCAGATGATCCAGCAATTCAATCGCGTGGTTTCGCGCGAGCGGTTTTTCGTCCGTTCTGATCAGCAGATCGAGATCGCTCGACGCCGTTACCGTCGCCACGCGTGTGGCCAGTTCAAAGCCGGCGCTGCCGGTCGGTCCCCACGTCAACGCGCCCAACGGGCCAGCCGCGTCGTCCTGCAACGCGGCGAGCGCGGCGAACGCGGGCAATGCGCCGCGCCCTTCGAGCGGCGTGCTTGACGCCAGCGCTTCCGGCGACACGGCGCTCACCACATCCGCCGACGACGCCCACGTCCCGTAGCGCTGCGAGCGCCCGGCACCGCGCATACCGATTGCAACGAACCCTTCAGCCGCCAGTGCGCGTCTGACGACCGCATACGGCGCGCGTCCGAAAGCCTCGCGCACCCACGCCGGTTCGCCCTCGAAAGCCTGCAAATGTCGCAGGCGCAACAAGTCATGCGGCCGCCATCGCGCATTGCATGACAACGCGTGGTCGATTGCAAACGGCGGCGCGGCGCACACCTGCATCACGCGGCATCCCATTGTTCGGCGAGACGGCGGCGCACTTCGATCGACGCCGCGCGGTTCTTCTGCGCCGCCGCCGATTCCAGCCGATGCGCGAGGTTGCGGCGACCATCGTCGCGCACGCTGCGAATCTGCTCGCTCAGAACTTCGCGCACGCGCTCGATCTGCGCGGCGTCGGGCGCGTCGGCATCGACGCCGTCGATCAACTGGTCCAGCAGGCCGAGCTTGGCGAACGACGCCATCGAGTACGACATCGGCACGATGGTTTCGCCGAGTGCGTCGAGTGCTTCGACCGTGCGGCGCGTGACGCGCGCGGCGGCTTCCTTGCCCATGGCGTGAACCATGGTGCCGGGCGCGTCGAGCGCGACGATGCGGTTGGCCTGATAACCGTGCGCGAGGAAGGCGCCCGACATCGCCGGCCCGACGATCAGCGCGATCACGGGATGACCCGCGTCGCGTGCGGCCGCGTACGCGTCGACGGCCGCCGCACAGGCGAGGTGAATGCCGAGCATTTCCTCGCGATAGCCGTAAGCCTGACTTTTCACGTCGACGATCGCGACGATCGGGCGGCGCGTGCCGCTCGCTTCGTCTCGTGCAATGACGTCGCGCACGGCGCGAGCGAGCCGCCAGCCCTGTTCGAGGCCGACCACGTTGTCGGTGGCGCGAGGAAAGCGGTTTGATGGATCGGGCACCACCGAGAAGAAGTGGACGGTTTCGCCGCCGAGTTGCGCGTCGCCGCTCCACACGGGCGCCTGGCTGGCCGATTCGCCGGCGAGCGCCTGGAACCAGCGCGCGCCGCGGCTGAGTTGTACGTCGCTCATGCTTGCTCCTTGCGCAATGCGTTCTGCTCGTTCTGCGCCTGACGGTTGAACACGTCGCGCATGGTTTCCGGCGTGACGCTGGCGGGATCGATCCGCGCGAGCCGGTTCAGAAAAAGGTCGACCTGTTCGGTGCGATGCGCGGCCGGCACACCTTGCGTGAACGCGGAACGCACGGCGGCGCGCACCGCGTCGGCATCGTCGTCGACCAGTTGATCGGCGAGCGCGGTTGCCGTTCGCTGTTCGCCGCCGATCAGTTGCCACACGCGGCGGCGATCGCTGGCGTCGAGTTCTTCGATGCCGGCTTCCTGTTCGATCACTTCGGGGCCGTTCATGCCAAGCCGCCCCTGCTTCGTGACGACCAGATACGAGCACAGCGCAGCCGCCAGCGACATGCCGCCAAAGCAGCCGACCATGCCCGCGATCACGCCGACCACCGGCACATGCCGGCGCAGCGCGACGATGGCGGCCTGAATCTCGGAGATCACCGCGAGGCCGAGGTTGGCTTCCTGAAGCCGCACGCCACCGGTTTCGAACAGCACGACCGGCCGCACGATCTTGCCGTTTTCGCAGTCGCGCAGGGCCAGTTCGAGCGCCGCGGCGATCTTGCTGCCCGACACTTCGCCGATGCTGCCGCCCTGGAACGCGGATTCGATCGCGGCGACCACGGCGGGCTCGCCGTCGATGGTGCCGCGCGCGATCACGCAGCCGTCATCCGCCTGGCAGACGACGCCTTGCAGCGGCAGCCACGGCGACTCGATCCGGTCGAATGGGCCGAGCAGTTCGCGGAAGGTGCCCGCATCCAGCAGCGAGCGGGCCCGCTCGCGCGCCGGCAGTTCGATGAAACTTTCGCGCAGCATCGGCGCGGGTTGAGTGCTCGCAACCGTGTTCATGCGTCGTCTCCCTGTTCGGCGGCTTCGACGGCTTCCGCGAGCCGCAATGCGACCACGCCGGGCGTCGCGCCGAAGTCGTTGATTTCGATTTGCGCGGCGCCGTCGTAGCGGGTGAAGAAGCGGTCGAGCACGCTTTTCCAGATGTGGCTGTAGCCGTCCACGCTGGTGCGCACGACCACATGCGCGCTCAGCGCGCCGGCCTGATCGGCGGGCGAGAGCAATACTTCCAGGTCGCCCGAACCCACCACGCCGACATGCGCGCGGGTCGTGACGGCGCGTTGCGCCGGATAGTCGAAGGTCAGATGTTCCATGAGTCCTGGCTCCCGCTGGCGTCGTGATGCGCCAGCATGTCGAGAAAGAGAGTGGCGGCGAGCAGATCGGCTGCGCCGCCGGGCGATGCGTTGAGCGACAGCAAGTCGTGTTCGAGCGCGGCGAGGGCGGCGCGGCCCGCGGACGTCGAGCTGCCGCCCGCGTCCAGCACGCGTTGCGCGCCGTGCTGTCCGGCGTGCAGGCCGGGCAACCCCGCGCGATGCAACAGGCAGGTGTCGTCCAGCAACGCCATGATCGAGAGCAGGGCGTCGACGCGCGCTTCGTTTTCGTCGATGCCTCGCGCGCGCGCCGCGAGCAACGCAGGCAAGCCCACGTCGACGACGTGCGGGAAGCCGTCTTGCGCTTCGCGGCGCGCGCCACCGACGTGGTAGCGCTGACGCGCGCGTTCGCCATGACTGTCTGACGGTGCGGCGAAGCGATCCGGGAAGCACGCGATCTGCGCGGCTCCCGTGCAGATTCTCGATGCGTTCAGACGCATGGCGCCTCCAGGCAGCGACGCGCCCGCGACCAGCAGCCCGACGATCCAGATCGCGCCGCGATGCGCGTTGCTGCCGCCTGTGGCGTGCAGCATGTCCAGTTCGCCGGCGCGGCCGATCTGCGCGAGCTCGGTGCGCAGCAACGCGGACGGTTCGCCCCGGCGGCGCGCTGCGCGTGCGAGTGCGGCAAAGGTCGGCTCGAGTGCGTTGGCCGAACGCAGCATGGTGGCGAGATCGAGGTCGTGATGCGCGCCGCTGCCGCGCCGGTCGACCAGCGCGGGCTTTGGCGTGAGTTGCGCTTCGTCGATTAGCGCGGTGACTGCGTAACGGGCGAGTTGCGCGTCGGAGGGCGTGGGCGCGAGGCGGGCGGTGCGCGGAGCGGTGTGCAGAACGGTCGTGCCGTCAGCGGCGCCGGCAAGTGCAGCCACTCCAGCCACTCCGGCAGGTCCGGCGCGAAGATCGGCCTGCGTCGCGCGTACGGCGCGAGCGCTCGGAGTCGACGCTTGCGCCGTACGCGCGAGCAAAGCAGCGGGCGCCATGCTTACCAGCTCCTGAAGCGCGCCGGCGGTTCGTACAACCCCCCCGACCACGTCACCAGATCGTCGATGCTGCGCGCCGCCAGCAGCGAGCGCTTGGCCTCGCCGCGACGAATGCCGAGATCCTCGGGATACGCGACGATGCCGCGCCGGCGCAACTCCGCGGTCTTCTCCGGTTTGGCACGCAGCCCGATCGGCGTCACGCCGGCCACGGCGGCGATCGCCGCGCGCCGCTCGTCGATACCTTCGGCCTTATGCAGATGCGCGATGCCTTCCTCGGTGACGACATGGCTGACGTCGTCGCCGTAGATCATCACGGGCGCGATCGGCATGCCGCTTTTCGCGCCGACCGCGACGGCGTCGAGTTCATCGACGAAGGTCGGCTCGCCGCCTTTCTTGTAGGTCTCGGCCATTTGCACGACGAGCTTGTGGCCACGCGACACCGGGCCCTGATCGCGCAGCAGCTTGAGCCACGCTTCGCTCGAATGACGCCGGCCGCGCGGATCGTGGCCCATGTTCGGCGCGCCGCCGAACCCGGCCAGACGCCCCCGCGTGACGGTGGACGAATTCGCGTCCGCATCGATCTGCAAGGTCGAGCCGATGAACAGATCGACGCCGTATTGCCCGGCCAGTTGGCAGAGCACGCGGTTCGAGCGCAGGCTGCCGTCGTTACCGGTAAAGAAAACGTCGGGACGCGCCTCGATATACGCCTCCATGCCCACTTCGCTGCCGAAACAATGAATGCTGTCGACCCAGCCCGATTCGATCGCGGGAATCATGGTGGGATGTGGATTGAGCGTCCAGTTGCGGCAGATCTTGCCCTTCAGGCCGAGCGACTCGCCGTAAGTGGGCAGCAGCAATTCGATCGCGGCCGTGTCGAAACCAATACCGTGATTCAGCGATGTCACGCCGTACGGTTCGTAGATGCCGCGAATCACCATCATTGCGGTGAGCACCTGCAGGTCGCCGATATGGCGAGGATCGCGCGTGAACAGCGGCTCGACGGCGAACGGCCGGTCCGCCTGCACGACCACGTCGACCCATGAGCCCGGAATGTCGACGCGCGGCAATTCGTCGACGATCTCGTTGACCTGAACGATCACGATGCCATGACGGAAGGCGGCCGCCTCGGCGATGGTCGGCGTGTCTTCGGTATTCGCGCCGGTGTACAGATTGCCGTGACGATCGGCCTTTTCCGCGCACAGCAGCGCGACGTGCGGCGTCAGATCCACGAACATGCGCGCGTACAACTCGACATACGTATAGATCGCGCCGATTTCCAGTTGGCCGTCTTCGAGCAGTTGCGCGACGCGCAGGCTTTGCGGCCCGGCGAACGAGAAGTCGACTTTATGCGCGATGCCGCGCTCGAACAGCGTCAGATGCTCAGGACGGCCAATGCTCGAAATCAGCAGATGCACGTCGTGGATCTTTTGCGGATCGACCTTGGCGAACGAGCGCGACAGGAAATCGGCCTGTTTCTGGTTGTCGCCTTCTAGGGCGACGCGGTCGCCTGGCTGAATCAGCGTTTCGAGGGCATCGACGATACGGTTCGACGGCAGCACGCCGTCTTCCAGCCAGGGTGCAATGGCGGCGAGGCGGCGGTTCTTTTCGTCGCGGCGCGTGGTCCACGAACGGGCGGCGGTAGGGGGCGACACTGCGGACGCAGCGGCTTGGGCGGGTCGGTTCATCGGCTTCTCTCAGCTCCCGGTGGCGGCGCGCGGGCGTCTGCCGCGCGGCTTGGGTTGATTCGCTAGCGCGGCTTCAGCCTGCGCGCGCTCGGTCAAAAAACGATAAAGCAGGTCGCCCGTGCCCAGCAGATGCGCGACAACCAACGCCTGCGCGGTGGGCACGTCGCGGCGTTGCACGGCGTCGAGCAGGGCGGCGTGTTCATTGTCGGACTCGCCCTTGTACGACGGCAAGCCGAACTTCAGGCGTAGATATCGTTCGCCGCGCCGGTGCAGCGTACCGATCATGTCGGCAAGCTGCGGACGCGCTGCGGGCGCATACAGGCTCATGTGAAACGCCACATTGCGCTCGACATACAGCGAAGGGTCGGCTTCGCGTTCGGCGGCGCGGCACAGACTGGCGCTTTCGCGCAGCGTGGCGGCGGTGTGATGGGGAATCGCAAGACCGATCGCAAGGCTTTCCAGCGCCGAACGGATCTCGTAGATCTCGCGCGCTTCTTCCGCCGACAAAGGGGCGACGGTCGCGCCTTTGTGTACAGCGGCTTTGGCCCAACCCTCGCTCTCCAACTGCCGCAAGGCCTCGCGCACGGGAATTGCGCTGACTGAGAAATGCCGCGCGATCGCGTCTTGCCGCAGCGGCGCGCCAGGCGCCAGCGTGCCGTTGACGATCGCCGCGCGCAGCGCCTCCGCGATCAGGTGGGACGTGCTCTCACGCGGCGCGGCCGCAGGTAAAAGCGGGCTTTGCGCCGGAGCGTCCAGGGGAAAACCATCTATTGCATCGCTCATAATATTAAATATTATATATAAAAAGACGCAAATTACAGGTGGGCAAACCCGCAAAACATTTTTGCCGTTCTGCTCGCCAATGCTCCTGACCATTCGTACATGCACGCCGTCAGGTCATCACAAACGCGCCATCTCTCGTCGTTGCCGTTACGTACATTAACCGTTGGGCCGGAGGAGCATGATGAATTCACTAACCGACCGCGCGTCGGTCACGCGGCGTCGCACGCCGCTCAACCGTTCGCAGATCGCAGGCTTCTGGGGAGCGTGGGCAGGCTGGACGCTCGACGGGATGGACTCGTTCATCTATGCGCTCGTGCTAACGCCGGCGTTGACCGAACTGCTGCCGCGCTCGGGTTATGCGGCGACGCCCGCGAACGTCGGCCTCGCCGGTTCAATCCTGTTCGCGCTGTTTCTGGTCGGCTGGGGCCTGTCGTTCATCTGGGGGCCGCTCGCCGACCGCTACGGCCGCACCAAGGTATTGGCCGGCACGATCTTCACGTTCGCGATTTTCACGGGCCTCGCGGCGACCTCGCACAACGTGTGGGAACTCGGCATCTATCGTTTCATTGCCGGTGTCGGTATTGGCGGCGAGTGGGCGCTGGCCGGGACGTATGTGGCGGAGGCGTGGCCGGAGGATCGCCGCAAGATGGGCGCCGGTTATCTGCAGACGGGTTACTACGCCGGCTTCTTCCTCGCTGCGGCGCTGAATTACACGGTCGGCGTGCATTACGGCTGGCGCGCGATGTTCCTGACCGGCGCGGTGCCCGTGGTGGTCGCGATTCTGATCCTGCTGCGCGTGAAAGAGTCGGAGAAGTGGCAGAAGGCCGAGGCGCGCACGGTGCGCACCAAACCGCTGCGCGAGATCATGGGACCGGCGTATCGGCGCCGCACCTGGGTGGCCTGCATTCTGCTGACGATCGCCATCATCGGGTTGTGGGCCGGCGCGGTGTACGAGCCGTCCGCCGTGATTCAACTGGCGACCAAGGCCGGCATGGCCAAGAACGACGCGATCAGAACGGCCTCGCTGGCCACGGGCTTGTTGTCCATCGCGACGATCCTCGGCTGTCTCGCGTTGCCGCCGCTAGCCGAGCGCATCGGCCGCAAGAAGACGCTGGCGATCTACTTCCTCGGCATGGCGATCGCGATCGTCGGCAGTTTCGGCTGGGCATTTTATTTGCCTAACGGTCTCGCGCCGTTCATTGCGTGGCTGTTCGTGCTGGGATTCTTCGGTGGCAATTTCGCGCTGTTCAGCTTGTGGCTGCCGGAGCAGTTCGAAACACGGGTGCGAGCGACGGCGTTTGCGTTCTGCACGTCGTTCGGGCGGTTCGTCGGCGCGGGCGTCAATTTTCTGCTCGGCGCGGCAGTGCTGCATATGCATACGCTCGGCGTGCCGGTGGCGCTGACGGCGCTGGCATTTATCGTCGGCCTGTTCGTGATTCCGTTTGCGCCGGAGACGAAGGGCGAGGTGTTGCCGCAGTGAGTTGGCGGCTTGGCTGAGCAGGGTGAGGCTGGCTTCGCGCATGATTGCGTGCAGTCAGCCTCCGCCACGCGCGGTTCAATCAATTGATTGTCGGCATGCATCTCATTTCGTGAAACTAATTCGGTATCCAGATGAAGTTGGTCGAGAACTTCTGCCAAATTACTGGCGATTAATCGCACGAATGCCGTCGCGCCCGTCCACCCGGCCGTAGCAACGAAAGCAGCGGCCACCCGAGATTGACCCCCAGACTCGCGACCACGATCAACGCCATGCCGGCAAGCTGCGGCATCGATAAGGCCCGCCCGTACACAACGGCATCCACCAGGATCGCCGTCAACGGGTACACGAACAGCAACACGGCAATGATCGGCGTGCTCAGCTTGGGCAACGCGCCGTAAATCAGCACATACGACAGTCCCGTATGCAGCACGCCCATGCCAACCAGCCAAAACCACTGCATCGGGCCGATATGCTCAGCGGTGAGCGGCGCAATGAACGGCAGGCACACGACGCCCACGGCACACTGCGCGAGCGTCAGCAGATGCGGCCGTAAATCGCCGAGTCCCTTGGCGATCACCGTAACGCTCGCATACAGCACCGAACCCGCGAGCGCTTCACCAATGCCGATCAGATAGCTCGTGTGGCCTTGCAGATGCTCGGTGGCCGCGACGCCCGACGCGAGCACGAGTCCCACGAAGGCAGTCGCAATCCATCCGAGCCGGTCCACGCCGAGCCGCTCGTTGAACAACGCCGCGCCCATCAGCACGACCCAGAACGGCTGCACGTGAAACACCACGGTAGCGACCGCGATGCTGGTGCGATGAATCGCATCGAAGAACCCGACCCACTGCGTGACCATCAGCACGCCCGAGATCAGCGCGAGCGCGACGGTGCGTCGCGTGAAATGCGCGTGCGTGAAGAAGCCTTTCCAGGCGCAATACGCGGCGAGCGCGAGAAAGCCGAACAGGCAGCGAAAGAACACCAGCGTCAGCGCGCCGAGCCGCGCTTCCTCGACGAAGATCCCGATGGTGCCCATCAACAGCCCGCCGCTGGCCAGCGTGATGGCGCCTTGTTGACGTTGGGTGAGGGACATGCGCAGCGGTCTCCGTGATGGTATGTCGCGAGTATTGCGCGGCTTGCACGGTACCGACAAACGAATTAAATTGAGCAATTCCATAAGCTGAATTGATAAATCATGCACCCGGAATTCGACGTCGATCTGTTGCGCACTTTCGTCGCGGTGGTGGAAACGGGCAGCTTCACGAAGGCGTCGGCGACCGTGCATCGTTCGCAGGCGGCCGTCAGCATGCAGATCAAGCGGCTCGAAACCATGCTCGGCACGACGCTGTTCGCCCGCAATACGCGCAATCTGTCGCTCACGCGGCCGGGCAATACGCTGCTCGAATACGCGCGGCGCGTGCTGGCGCTGCATGAGGAGGCGTGGTCGGCGATCGTGCGGCCCGAGGTCACCGGGCGGGTGGTGCTCGGTGCGCCGGACGATTACGTATCCTCGTTGCTGTCGCCCGTATTGCGGCGTTTTTCGAATCTGTATCCGCATGTGGAGATCGAAATCGTCTGCGCGCAGAGCACCTCGCTCGCGCCGATGCTGGCCGACAACAAGATCGACCTCGCCTTCGTCACGCGCGACCGCAAGTTACGCGGCGAATTCGTGCGCAGCGAGCCGATGGTGTGGGTGGGGGCGTCGGTGGATACACCTGTGCTGGCGGCGTCGCCGCTACCGGTGGGACTTTACGAGCCGGGCTGCGTGGCGCGCCAGCATACGCTGGCCGCGCTGGACGGCGCGCGTATCCGCTATCGCGCGGCGTTCAGCAGCGCGAGCCTGATGGGGCTGGTGGCGACCGTGGATGCGGGGTTGTCGGTGATTGCGCTCACGCGTTGCAGCGTGCCGCCGCGCTTCGCGATTCTCGGTGAAGCGCAGGGCTTGCCGAGCATCGCGCCGCTGGAAATCGTGGTGGCGCGCAGCGCCAAGTCGGACCGGCCGACGTGTGATTACCTGGCCGCGCAGATGGTGCAGGATTTGTCGGTGCGGCCCCAATCGCGTGGGGCGTCGGCCTAGCGGCGAGACGAGGCGACGGCGAGTCGAGTGGCCGAAGGCGGCGGCCAAGTCCGCCTTCGCACTTTTTGATATTCAAACGCGGCGACTAGGCACGCGCGTAAGCCGTCACCTCGCCATCTACCGCGAGCCGGACCTGTTCGCCTGGCCGCGGGCAAAGATAACCCGGCACGCGCGCGCGGATCAGGGTTCGCGTGGCGGCGCGCAGTTGCAGCGCGACGCCTGCGTCCTGTCCCTGGAAGACCACCTCCGTGACGACCGCGTCATGCACTGGCGCGCCGTTGTGCAGCGTGTCTTCGGCGCGCAGCAGCCGGATCTGCTCGGGCCGCACCATCACATCGACAGCGCCTTCGCCTATCGGCCCGGACAGCGGCAATTCGCCCAGTTCGCAACTCACGCGGTTCTGACTGACCACGCCCGGCAACAACACCGCCTCGCCGACGAACGACGCCAGCTCGCGCGTCACGGGCCGACGGTAGAGGTTTTCCGGTGTCGCCGTCTGGATCAGCCGGCCGTTCCACAACACGGCCACCTCATGCCCAAGCGACAACGCCTCGGATTGATCGTGCGTGACCAGTACGGCCGTCGCGCCGGTCGCAGCCAGCGCGCTTGCCACGGCTTGCCGGGTTTCGAGTCGCAGTGCGGCGTCGAGCGAGGAGAAGGGTTCGTCGAGCATCACCAGCGTGGGCGACGGCGCGAGCGCGCGCGCCAGCGCGACGCGTTGCTGCTGCCCGCCCGATAGCTGCTGCGGCGCGCGTTCGCCGAAGTTGGCCGGCAAGCCGACCAGCTCAAGCAACTCGGCCACGCGATGCCGCGCGCGGCGTTGCGCGCGCGGCAAGCCGAACACGATGTTCTCCGCCACGGACAGATGCGGAAACAGCGCGCCTTCCTGCGGCACGTAGCCGATATGGCGCTGTTCCGACGGCACATGCAGACCGTCGCCGGCCACGCGGCGGCCGTCGATTTCGACACTGCCGCCATCCGCGCGTTCGAAACCGCACAAGAGGCGCAGCAGCGTGGTCTTGCCGCTGCCCGACGGACCCAGCAGCGCCAGCAACGTGCCGCGCTCGACGGAAAGATCGATGCCGTGCAGCACCGGTTGGCCGTCGAAAGATTTTTGCAGCCCGCGGATACGAAGTTCGCTCATGACAATCCGATGGTAAAAGCGCGGCGCGTCAGCCGCGTTCGCCGAGTAGCGCCGACTTGCCGAGCAGCGTGAACAGCAGGCCCGAGGCGAATAGCGAAATGCCGGTGAGCAGCGCCGCGTACGGCGCGGCGGCGGCGAACGCCATGGTCGAGGTGTCGGCCCAGACCTGGGTGGCGAGCGTTTGCGTGTCGAGCGGGGAGAGCAGCAGCGTCGCGTTCAGTTCGGTGACGACCGAGATGAACACCATCGCCGCGGCCGCGCCGAGTCCAGGCGCCGCCAGCGGCAACACCACGCGAAACAGCGTTTGCGACCAGTTCAGGCCGAGTGCGCGTGCGGTCTCTTCGAGGCGCGGCTGCGCCTGTATGAAGGCGGCGCGCACGCTGACCAGCGCCACCGGCATGAACAGCATCGCGTAGGCGATCACCAGCAGTGTCGCGCTCTGATAGAGCGGTTGCAGCACGTGGACCGCGAGCGACACGATCGCCAGTGCGATCACGAGACCCGGCACGCCTTGCGCGAGAAACACCGTGCGTTCGAACAGCGTCGCGAAACGGGTCGGATAGCGCACCAGCAGGAACGCGAGCGGCACGACCAGCAGCGTGGTCAGCAACGCGGCGGCCAGACCGAAACCGAGCGATGAGAGCGTCGCATTGAACAGCAGTTCGGGCGACACGTCGGCCGGCGTGACGGCAGCCGCGCCCGGTTGTGTGAGCCAGTAGCCGATCATGCCGAGCGGCACGCCGAGCGTAGTGAGCGACAGCAGCGCAAAGCCGCCGACGACGATCCAGCGCCACACGCCGAGGTCGTAGCGCAACACCGCGCGGCGGGTGCCGCGATCGACGCGTTCATAACGCGCCGCGCCGCGCACGCGGAACTCGAATGCCAGCACGATCAGGCAGATCACGATCAGCAGGCACGCGAGCAGCGACGCGCCGCCGCCATCGAAACTGGTGCGGAATTCCGCGTAGATCTGCGTGGTGAACGTGTGAAAACGCAACAGCGTGAACGCACCGAACTCGGACAGCACGCCGAGCGCGACCAGCAGCATGCCGCCGAGCAACGCGGGACGCAGTTGCGGTAGCACCACGCGAATGAAGGTGGTCCAACGGTTGCAGCCGAGTGCGCGCGCGCTTTCTTCGAGCGCGGGATCCATGCTGCGCAACGCTGCGGCGACCGGCAGATAGACGAGCGGAAAATACGCGCAGGTGAGCACGAGCAGCGCGCCCGCGAAGTCCTGCAAATCCAGGCTCAGCGACACCCATGCATAGCTCGAGATAAAGGCCGGCATGGCGAGCGGCGCGGCGCTCAACACGGCCCACGCGCGGCGTCCCGGCAAGTGCGTGCGTTCGACGAACCACGCGGCAGCCGTGCCGACCACCGCGGAGACCAGCGTGGTCGAGACGGTGATCGTCAGCGTGTTGATCAGCAGTTCGCCGACCAGCGGACGGAAGATCAGATCGATCGCCTCGCCGGCGCCAAAGCTCGCGGCGCGCCAGAACGTCAACGCGATCGGCAGCAATACCAGCAAAGCGCTCAGTGCCGCCGCCGCGAACAGGCCACGCGGCGCGCGCGGACGGGCGCGCGCCGGGTCAGAGGGGACAACCGGCGGGCCGGCTGACAATGCTTCGCTCATTTACAGGAGGCCTGCCTGGCGCAGCAGCTTGCCGGCCTGGCTGTCGTCGCCGAGTTGCTGGATGGTCAGCGGCGGCGGGCTCAGTTCAGCGAACGGTTTAAGAATCGGGTCAGGCGCGACACCTGCGTGCAGCGGATATTCGAACATGACGTGGCTATTCGCCATCAACTGCTGCGCGCGGTCGCTGACCAGGTACGCGAGAAACTTCTGGGCGCCGTCCGTGTTGTGCGCGGACTTCAGCACCGCGGCGCCCGACACGTTCACGGCCGCCCCGGCGTCGCCGTTGCCGAAGTGATAGATCGCGCTGCGGGTTTTGCCGTCGCCGAGTTCGGCATGCAGGCGCGCCCAGTAGTAGTTGTTGATCAGTCCGGTCGCGACACCGCCGCGGTTCACTGCGGCGACCACGCCTTCGTCGTCGTCGAAAATCTGCGCGTTGGCTTTCAGGCCCTTGAGCCACTGCACCGTTTGCGCCTCGCCCTTCAACGCGAGCACCGCGGAGACGAGCGGCAGGAAGTCGCCGTCGCTCGGGGCAATGCCGATCTTGCCTTTCCATTCCGGCTTGGCGAGATCGAATAGCGATTGCGGCAGTTGCGATGCCTGCACCTTGGTGGTGTTATAGGCAAGCACGTTTTCACGCGCGGTCACCGCCACCCATGCGCCGCTCGGCGAACTGAAGCGCGCCGGCACGGTGGCGAGCGTCGAGGCGTCCACCTTGTTCAGCAGGCCTTTCTCTTCGAGCAGCATGAGCTCGGGCGAGTTTTCCGTGAAGTACACGTCGGCGGGCGTGGCGGCGCCTTCGGCGACGATCTGCGCGGCCATGGCCGGCCCTTCGCCGTTGCGGATCTTCACCGAAATGCCCGACTGTTTTTCGAAGTCCTTGGCGAGCAGATTGACGACCTGCTCGTGCTGCGCGTTATACAGCGTGATCGACGCGGCGTGCGCCGCCGACGGCACCGTCGCGAAAGCGGCCAGCGTGAGCGCGGCCGCGCTGCTCAGAACACGCAGACGAGTGCCAAACCAGTTGTAAGCCATGATCCAGAAATCCGTTTTGATGTGATAGTTGATTTGTGTTTTGCCGACTGCGCGGCTCGCATTACGCCTCGAACAATCCCGCGCCGATATACGAACCCGGCTTCGCGCCCGGCGGCACGGCGAAAATCGCGCTGCCTACGTGCGTCGTGAACTGGTTCATCATGTCGAACTTCGCGAGCTTGTCGTTGATCGGAATGAAGCCGGTGCGCGGGTCGCCCTGATGCGCGATGAAAATGAGGCCCGCGTCGTATTCGGTTTCCTGGCGCCATGGCGGCCAGCGCTCGATGTAGAAGTTCGTGCCGTCGTTATACGAGTACGAACGCCGCAGAATCTGCGCGCCGTTGTTGCTCGCCTGATTCGACAGACGCACGTGCGAGTTCTCCGGAATCACCGGATTGCCGTCCTTGTCCTCTTCCTTCAGGTCCACGGCGTCGAACTCGTTCTTCTTGCCGATCGGCGCGCCGCTGTACTTGTGGCGCCCGAATACCTGTTCCTGAAAGTCCAGCTCGGTGTTGTCCCAGTGCTCCAGCGTGATGCGGATGCGTCGCACGACGGTGTAGGTGCCGCCTTCCATCCACGGCGCGTCGGCGCTGGCGCCGGCCCACACGAATTCGTTCATCAACTGCGGCTTCGCGGTGGACGGATTGTTGGTGCCGTCCTTGAAGCCCATCAGATTGCGCGGCGTCTGACCGCGCGGACCCGACAGGAAACCGGACTGGCCCCAGCGCATCGCCGCCGTGCCGTAAGCGAGACGCGCCAACTGCCGGACCGCGTGAAACGCGACCTGCTGATCGTTCGCGCAGGCCTGAATGAACAGATCGCCGCCGGTTTTTTCCTTGATCAACTGGTCGCCGTTAAAACGCGGCAGATCGACGAGCGCGGCGGGGCGGCGCGCGGCGAGGCCGTAGCGATCCCTGCCTTCGTGCGTGAAAAGACCGGGGCCGAAGCCGAAGGTGATCGTCAGGCCGCAGGGGCCGAGGCCGAGCACATCGCCGGAATCGGGCGCGGCCTTGTTGTCGCCGGCGTCGCCGGTCGGCAGCGGCGCGGCCGTGCCGCCTTGCGTGAGACGCGCGGCGGCGTCGGTCCACGCGCGCAGCAGCGCGATCACGTCGTCACGTTTCTCGGTGGTCAGATCGAGCGCGGCGACGTAGGTGTGGCTTTGCTGCGGTGTGACGATGCCGCCTTGATGCACGCCGTAGAACGGCTCGACGGCCACTTGCGGATCGACGGGGGCATGCGCCTGCGTTCTGGCGAGCGCGCTCTGCGACGTAGCCAGCCCCGCGCCGAGGCTCGCGCCTGCTGCGACCGCGGCACCGCCCGCCTTGAGAAACCCGCGCCGTGAAGGCCGGGGGGGGTGATCGTTTGCCATGGTTACTTCACCTTCATTTGGCGTTGGAACATTGAAATCACTTCGCGAGCACGAGCGTGTTCACGTCGTCCTGCACGTAGTAGAAGCCGTCGCCTTCAGGCGTCATTGCGAGGCCGAACAGGTCGCCGTTGCCCGGCGGCGATTGCGCCTTGTCGGTGTCGATCCAGCGCGCGTAAATCTGCTTGCCGCTCGCCGGGTCGATTTCGACGATCTGGCCGTTCAGCGCATTGGTCACGAGCAGGTGGCCGTTGGGCGCGGTGACCATGGCGAGCGGGCGGTGCAGCAGGCCGTCGGCGGTCAGTTGACGGCCGACGCCCGCGCTCGTGTCGCGCGTCATCGGTTCGTCGATTTCGGTGATGCGGTTGCCGATCGCGTCGGACACGTAGAGCAGTTTCTGATCGGCCGAAAGCGCGAGGCCGGTCGGGCCGACGAGGAACACGCCCTTATCCGCCTGCGCGCCGAAGTTGCTGCCCACCACCGTTTCTTTCTTGACGACGGGCGGTTTGCCGGCCGGCACGTCGAGATCCAGGCGCAGCACGGTGGCCTGCTTGAATACCGGCGGATTGCCGTCCGCGCCGCCCACGCCGAAGCCTGCGTTGCTGACGAACAGCGTCGCGCTGGTGCCGTTGTCGACGACCGCCATGTTGCCCCACGGGTCATTGATGTTCGGGCTCGTGATGGTCGAGGCGACCTTGCCTTGCGGATCGATCACGATCAGGCAGCCGGCGCCCTTGGTGCCCGTGGTGCCGTCGTTGCTCGGCGTGCTGCCGACGATCACGTAGCCGGACTTGAGCATCGTCATCGCGGTCGACAGGCCGATACCGCCCGGGCATTCCTTCAGATCGCGCGGCACCGTGGCGAACACCGTCATCTCTTTGGTGTCCGGGTGATAGTTGATGATCGTGCTGCCGGTGCCCTGCAGATTGGTCGAGTTGTTGAAGTTGCCGACCAGCACGTCACCTTGTTTGACGGTGCCCGCCGTGACCGGCGCGACCACCACCGCGTACGGATTCTGGTCGCCGTTGCCCGGCACGGTATTGATCAGCGTGGTGTGATGCTTGACGGTTTCGAGGAAGCCTTGCGGCTCGGCCTGCGCGCTGCCGGCCGTCGCGAATGCGGCCACGCTGACAGCGGCGGCGATCAAAGGCCGTGCAAGGGGCCGTGCGAGCGGCCATGCGAGGGCCCGCGCGGCGCGCGGCGAAAACTTGCGCGTGGGGTTGTTCACGATTGAGCCTCCGTGCCTGCGCACAAAGCGGTGATTGCGGTCATGATCGAAAGCATGGAATTCGATGTGTCGGTAGCGTGTGAGTTGGGCGCGAACGTCATCAGAAATTGATGTTGGTTCGCACGCCGATAACGAACGTGTTGCGCAGCGGCTGGGTCGGATCGTTCGGATTCTGGCCGGCGCCGGCGTTGAACGTGTATTGCGCGTCAGCTTGCAGTTGCCACCACGGATTGACCTGATACTGATAGGTCGCCTCGAGCGTGGTTTCACTGGTGCGTATGCCGTACGGGCTATTGCTGAATGCGCGCGCATCCGTATCGAGCCCGTTCACGTGATTGCCGACCTTGATGTACGTGAGCGCGAGGCCGACGCTATCGTTGTCGCGGCCGGCGAACGGCGCTTTCATGACTACGCCGAGGTTGGCGGCGAGGCTCACCAGGTTGCGGTCGCCGGGCGCGCCCATCACGCGGGCAAATACGCCGATGCTGCGCGCTTCGTCCGGGTCCGGACGCCAGATCATCTGATCGGCCACCGCGTAGAAGCTGTAGTCGCCGTGATGGTTCTGCGCGACGCCGCTCGTCGCCGGATTCGCAAGCGACAAGCCGGTGTTGTCGTAGCGCTGATCCGCGAAGCTGCCGTTGTTGTACCAGACACCGAGCTTGTAGGTGCCCGGCAAACCGGCGCCGCCCGCGCCGACCATTTCGCCGTCGGCCGGCTGGTTGATCGCGTACTGCAATTCGCCGATGAACAGCGTGCCGTTGTGCAGATTGAAGTTGGTGCCGCTCTTGTTGTTCGGGTTGTTGCCGAGCGGATCGCCGTCGAACACGCCGGCCAACGCGGTCAAGGAAGGCGTGATCTGGCCGCGCACGCGCACGCCCAGATCGGACAACGGATACGCCGGGCCGCCGGACGGCATGTCGTACGAGGGCAAGGCGGGCCAGCCGAACATCGTGTTGACGAACAGCGCCGAGTACTGGCTCGTGATGAATTCCTGGTCGATACTTTGCTGACCGATCTTCACGTCGAGGCGCTTGTTCAGGAACGACTGCTGGTACCACAGTTCCCACAGGCGGGTGGCGTCGTCCGCTTCGATGCCGCTCGCCGTATTCAGTGTGCCGAGCTTGTTGGCGCTGAGATTGGCGCCGTGAATCTGCAACGCGCTGACGTTGAAGAGGCCGCCCGGCAAGCCGAATGCTTTTTGCGTGTCCAGTTGCACGGTGCCGGTCGTCAGGCCGTCGTAGTCGGCGCCACGCGCGAGACCGCCGCGCAGGTTGGCGAGCACTTCGCTGGTTTCGGTGAGCGTGAAGGTCACACCGTATTTGCCGAGCCACGGGCGCAAGCCGCCAATGTCGCCGAGCATCTGCTGTCGATTCCAGAAGCCGGTCCACTGGTTCGTCTGCGTCGCCTGAATCTTCAGGTCGGCCTCGGGCGCTTCCGGCGTGGCGTCGGGATTGGCTTCGGCCATCGCGGCGCCGGCAGTCAGCGACGCCCAGGCGAATGCCGTGCAAAGCGCGGCGCGCCGCAAGGAAGGCAACCGTGAACGGCACGCCGCCTTGGCGCGCGGCACGGAATCGCGAAACGGACGCGCCTTCGCGCCAGGTCCGTTGAATTCGGCGAACTTCATCGAAATCCTTATTGGTGTTGTATCGACTGATTTGAACCATCGCGGCGCGTCGGCGCGTGCCAGCGATTTTGCCGCATGGTTCGCGACACCCGTTGCAGCAGATGGCGAGATCGTACGCATGCGAAATGGGTGCGTCAACACAAATGAGAACGATTCGCATCAATATTACTGACTTATAACTTTGTTCTTTACGGGCTGCTATTGGATGGCATTTGCGTGTAATTCGAAGTTAATAAAGACGTAATGGAACCGTATGGATGTAGTCATATCGAACGCGTTCCGGGGTGTCGTGTCGAACTCGCACGAATACCCGAAACGCCCATTCAGGAGAGGGATATGAACAAACGCAAGATGTTGATTTCGCTGCTGGCGAGCAGCGGTTTGCTGGTGAGTGGCGCGTCGAATGCGCAATTGAATCTCAAACAGTTCGGTATAGGCGGCGGCGACAGTTCGGCGGGCGCCGGGGCGACGGCTTCGTCGGGCGGTGTCTCGCAGTTGTTGCAGACCTATGTAGGTGCGAACCAGCAGGTGCTCAGCGGCCAGTCGAGTCTTGCCTCCGCGATGGGCATGAGCAGCGCGGCGGGGCAGGCGCAGCAGGCGGCGGGATTGCTGAGCGGCGGCACGCCCTCGGTGAGTCAACTGACTCAGGTGGGCAGCACGCAGCAGTCGCTGTCGCAAACGCTGACGCAAGCCTTTGCGAGCCGGGCGAGCGGCAGTGCGTCGGCTACGCCGATCAACAAGGAGGCCTTCACGGAAGGGTTGTCGTCGCTGGGTAAAGGCGTGAGCCAATATTCCAGCTTGCAGTCGGGGCTCGGCAGCATCGGCCAGATGAGTCCGTCGTCGCTGCTGCAGTCCGGCATGAATCCGCAGACGGCGCAAAGCGCCTCGTACATCGCGCAATCGGCGCCGGGCCAGTTGCAATCGTTGATGTCCACGCTGAGTTCGGCCGTGCAGTTCGCGTCGAGCCACGGCATCAGCGTGCCGTCGATTGCCACCTCGGCGTTGAAGGGCGGGCAGTAAGGGGAAGTAGGCAGCCAGCAGGCAACATACGGCCTCGGCAAAGCGCGCCGCCCTCGCACGGGCGGCGCGGGCCGCTGCCTACGAAAACAGGTAAGCAGCACGGCAGCGAGCGGACCCTAAAAGCGGCTATGATCGATTTCCGAAACCGCCTGGCCGCATATCACCGCACACAGCCGCACACTGTTGCATAAGCGTCCGGCGCCCAAAACCATACCGGAACCCTGCCGATGCCGCACACAGTGAATCTGGAAAACTACTTCGCCCGCATAGGCTACGACGGTCCGCGCGCGGCCACGCTGGAAGTCTTGCAGGCGCTTCACCGGTTGCATCCGCGCGCGATCCCGTTCGAGAACCTGAACCCGCTCACGCGGCGCCCGGTGAAACTGGATCTTGAGGCGGTCGAGCGCAAACTCATCACCGAACGCCGCGGCGGCTACTGTTTCGAACAGAACGCGCTGTTCGCCGACGTGCTGCTTCAGTTGGGCTTCACGGTCACGCCGTTGCTCGGGCGCGTGCTGTGGGGCCGCGAATCGGACGCCGTTCCGCCGCGCACGCACATGGTGTTGCGCGTCGACATACGCGGCGAAGCCTGGATCGCGGACGTCGGCTTCGGCAGCGTGACGCTGACCGCCCCGCTGCGGCTGACCGCGGGACTCGCGCAGTCCACCGAACTCGGTACGTTCCGTCTTGCCGACGCATCGCGCGAGGCGCTCTATCTCGAAGTGCAGGCACGCGACGAAAGTTGGGCGCGCGTCTATCGCTTCGATCTGCATCCGGTCGAGTGGATCGATTACGAAACCTCGAACTGGTATACGTCGACATCGCCAGAAGCGATTTTTGCGAGCACGCTGATCGTGTGCCGTGTGCTGCCCGAAGCGCGGCTCGCGCTGCTCAACGATCAATTGAGCGAACGCGCCGCGGACGGCCGGCTCATCAGCGAGCGGCAGATCGCGAGCGCCGCCGAACTCGCCGCGTGTCTGCGCGATCAGTTCGGCCTGGATACCGGTGAGATCGACATCGCCGAGATATTCGAGCGCGTGCGCACGCCGCCGAAAACCGCGTAGCAACGAACGGTCATGGTCGCGCGCCTCATTTTTCAAACGGTGGTGTGGCTGCTCGGCATGGGCGCGCTGCTGTTCGGCGCGGCGGGCACCTTTGCGTGGCCGGCCGCGTGGTGGTACGTGATCGAGTTGGGCGTGCTGAGTCTATGGATCGGCTTGTGGCTCGCGCGTCATGATCCCGGTCTGCTCGCCGAGCGTCTGTCGCCTTTCGTTCAGGAGCAGCAAAGCCGCTGGGACCGCATATTCATGGTGGCCGTCGCGGTGGTGTGGTGCGGCTGGCTGGTTCTGATGGCGTTCGACGCGATACGCTTTCGTTGGACCGCGCCGCTGCCGGTCGCGCTGGTCAGCCTCGGCTCGCTGTGCGTGTTCCTTTGCCTCTTCATGTGCCGCTTCGTGTTCCAGGCCAATAGTTATGCCGCGCCGGTCGTGAAAATCCAGGCAAGCCGGGGCCATAAGGTGATCGACACCGGCCTCTACGCGCATGTGCGTCACCCCATGTACGCCGCGGCGCTGCTGATGTTCGTCGGCACACCTTTGCTGCTCGGGTCGTTGTGGGGGCTCGCCCTCGTGCCTGTCATGGTGATCGGCATCGGCTGGCGCGCGGTGCGCGAAGAGCGCGTGCTGGCCGCGCAACTCGACGGTTACACGGACTACATGGCGCGCGTGCGTTATCGGTTCGTGCCGTTTATCTGGTGAGGCGCATCGCGACACCATCGCTGCCTATCAACCTGTCTAGACAAAACAAAAGACGCGCGCCGATGCGGCGACACGCGCCGTCCGCCTCTCACACGTAAAAACTCCCCGAAAAGTCCCGTCGCACGGCATCGTCTAGGGGCTTACCCGATGATCCTGCCAATTTCCCGCAAATTGTCTTGCAGCGGCTTTTTGACTCATGCAGACTTGTCTATACAAATTAAACAGCGGTTAAACACTCGGTTCGACGGTTTCCTCAATCAAAGGAGTTTCGACGTGAAAGTGAAGCGCACGACGGCAGCAAAAGCATTGATCGGCGCCGTTATCGGCGCCGTGGCAATTTTCGCGGCACCGGTGCAGGCCAAAGACTGGAAGACAGTGACGATCGCGCTCGAAGGCGGCTACGCCCCGTGGAACCTGACCTTGCCAGGCGGCAAACTGGGCGGCTTCGAGCCTGAACTGGTCGCCAACCTGTGCGAGCGCATCAAGCTGCAATGCAACCTCGTGGCGCAAGACTGGGACGGCATGATTCCCGGCCTGCAGGCTGGCAAGTTCGATGTCCTGATGGATGCGATTTCGATTACGCCGGAGCGCGAAAAGATCATTGCCTTCTCGAAGCCGTACGCCGCGACGCCCGCCACGTTCGCCGTGGCCGACGCGAAGATTTTGCCCAAGGCCGCGCCGGGTGCCGGCGTCGTGAAGCTGTCGGGCGATCCGAAGGCCGACCAGCCGACTGTCGACGCGTTGCGCAAGCAGCTGAAGGGTAAGACCATCGGCATCCAGTCGGGCACGGTCTACACCAAGTTCATCAACGACGGCTTCAAGGACATCGCCACGATCCGCGTCTACAAGACTTCGCCCGAGCGCGATCTGGATCTGGCCAACGGCCGCATCGACGCCTCGTTCGACGACGTGACTTACTACGCCGCCAATATCGACAAGAAAGAAACCGCGTCGATCGCGATGGCCGGCCCGAAGATCGGCGGCCCGATCTGGGGCCCGGGTGAAGGCCTGGCGTTCCGCAAACAGGACGCCGATCTGAAAGCGAAGTTCGACACCGCGATCAGCGCCGCGCTTGCCGACGGCACCGTCAAGAAGCTCTCCAACAAGTGGTTCAAGACCGACGTCACGCCTTGATTTGGCGGGCGCCCCGAGCCTGTTGCTTCGCGCGAGGCAACAGCTGTGGGCGGCCCGGCGTTTTCCTGAGCGCGTTCGGAAGATGCGGCGCGCGCGACGGCCTCACTGCGCGAGCCGGCTGGTTCGGATCCGCCGCAATGGATGAAGATGAGAGGTAGGGAATGGCTCTGATACAGATGCTCGGCTTCGGGCCGGAAGGCTGGGGCGGCGTACTACTGCTCGCGGCATTGATGACGGTCGCGCTCACGCTCGCGGCGCTCGCGGTCGGCGCCGTGTTCGGCGCGCTGGTGGCGGCGGCCAAGCTGTCGCGTTTGCGCACGTTGCGCGTAATCGGCGATATCTACACCACCGTGTTTCGCGGCGTGCCTGAACTGCTCGTCATCTATCTGTTCTATTTCGGCGGCTCGACGCTTGTCACGACCATCGGCCAGTGGTTCGGCGCGGACGGTTTTGTCGGCGTGCCGCCGTTCGTGATCGGCGCGCTTGCCGTGGGCATGATTTCAGGCGCCTATCAGGCCGAGGTGTACCGCTCGGCGGTGCTGGCGGTGTCGCGTGGCGAACTCGAAGCCGCGCGCTCGATCGGCATGCCGACGCTGACCATGGCGCGCCGCATCCTGATTCCGCAAGTGTTGCGTTTCGCGCTGCCCGGCATCGGCAACGTGTGGCAACTCAGCCTGAAGGACTCGGCGCTGATCTCGGTGACGGGGCTCGCCGAATTGCTGCGCACGAGCCAGGTGGCGGCGGGGTCCACGCACCAATACTTCACGTTCTTCGTGGTGGGCGGCGCGCTCTACCTGCTCATGACCAGCATCTCGAACCGCGTCTTCAACCGCGCCGAAGCGCGCGTGGGCCGGTCCTTCAAGCGCAACTTCGCGCGTAACTGACGAGGGCGGCCATCATGCATTTCGACTTCGACTTTCTGTTCGACACGCTCAAGCAACTGCTCGCGGCCGTGCCGACCACGCTTGGCCTGTTCTTCTGTTCGCTGATTCTCGGCGGCCTGCTCTCGCTCGTGATCGTCACAATGCGCGTGTCGCCGCACTGGCTGCCGAATCGCTTCGCGCGCGCTTATATCCTCGTGTTCCGCGGCTCGCCGCTCCTGATCCAGATGTTCCTCGTGTACTACGGCATGGGCCAGTTCGGCGTGATACGCGAGAGCTTCCTGTGGCCGGTGCTGCGCGAGCCCTACATGTGCGCGGTGTTGTCGCTCGCGTTATGCACGGCCGGCTATACCGCCGAGATCATTCGCGGCGGCTTGATGGCCGTGCCGGTCGGTCAGATCGAGGCCGGTTATTCGATCGGCCTGTCGGGCTTCGCGCTGCTGCGCCGCGTGATTGGCCCGATCGCCTTGCGCCAGTGTCTGCCGGCGTATTCGACCGAAGCTGTGCTGCTCGTCAAGTCGACCGCGCTCGCGAGTCTCGTCACCGTGTGGGAAGTGACCGGCGTCGCGCAGCAGATCATTCAGCAAACCTATCGCACGACTGAAGTCTTCATCTGCGCCGCGCTGATCTACCTGTTCCTGAATTTTGTCATCGTGCGGCTGCTCGGCCTGCTCGAAACGCGTCTGTCGCGCCACCTGCGAGCTGCGCGCCCGCAGGCCGCCGTGAGCCGCAAAGTTTCCAGCACCACCGAAGCGCGTCGCGCCGCGCCTTGAACGGCCGCCCATCCTGGATGAATCTGGAGAATCCCATGAACGCTACGGCACCCGTTGCACTGTCGGTCAAGAACATTCATAAATCGTTCGGCGATCACCACGTGCTCAAGGGCATTTCACTCGACGCCCACCAGGGCGATGTGATCTCGATTCTCGGCGCGAGCGGCTCGGGCAAAAGCACCTTTCTGCGCTGCCTGAATCTGCTCGAAACACCCGATGACGGCTCGGTCGCCCTGGCCGGCGAAGAGTTGAAAATGAAGCGCCGCAGCGACGGCAAGCTGCAGCCGAGCGACCGCCGCCAGGTGGACCGGGTGCGCTCGCAACTGGGCATGGTGTTCCAGAATTTCAATCTCTGGTCGCATATGACGGTGCTGGAAAATCTGATCGAAGGGCCGATGCGCGTGCAAAAGCGCAGCCGTGCCGAGTCGGTGGAAGAGGCGGAGGCCCTGCTGGCGAAAGTCGGCCTCGCGGAAAAGCGCGGCCACTATCCCGCGCATCTTTCAGGCGGGCAGCAGCAGCGCGTGGCGATTGCGCGCGCGTTGGCGATGCATCCGAAAGTCATGCTGTTCGACGAGCCGACCTCGGCGCTCGATCCCGAACTGGTGGGCGAGGTGCTGCGCGTGATGCGCTCGCTGGCCGAAGAGGGCCGCACCATGCTGGTCGTCACGCACGAGATGGGTTTCGCGCGCCATGTGTCCAATCGCGTGATGTTCCTGCATCAGGGGCAAGTTGAAGCCGACGGCACGCCCGACGAAGTGTTCGTCGAATGCAAGTCGGATCGCTTCAGGCAATTCGTTTCGAGCCATCAGGACCGCACCACGAACTGATCAGTATCACCAGGTAATTTCCAAGTAGAGCGCTGACATGGCCGTAATCCGTTCCAATCGTCCTCTCGACTGGGCTCAGGTGGCAGCGGTTGCCGCCGGCGAGCCGCTCGAGCTTTCCGCCGACGCCCGCGCCCGCATCGCGGCGGCGCGCGTGCTCGTCGAACAGATCGTCGAGCGCGGGATTCGCGCGTATGGCGTGAATACCGGCGTAGGCGCGTTGTGCGACGTGATCGTCTCGCCGTCCGAACAACGCACGTTGTCGCGCAACATTCTGATGAGCCACGCGGTCGGCGTCGGCGCGCCGCTCGGTGTCGCTGAAACGCGCGCCATCATGGCCGCGGCCGTCAACAACTTCGCGCACGGCCATTCGGGGATTCGGCTCGAAGTCGCGGACCAGCTGGTGGCGCTGCTCGACGCGGATTGCTTGCCGGAAGTGCCCGCGTTCGGCTCGGTCGGTTATCTGAGCCACATGGCGCATATCGCACTTGTTTGCATCGGCGAGGGTTACGCGCGTTTTCGCGGCGAGCGGCTCAAAGGACGCGACGCGCTGCAGCGGCTCGGGCTCGAACCGCTGGTGCTCGAAGCGAAGGAAGGCTTGAGCCTGATCAACGGCACGCCGTGCGTCACGGGCCTTGCGGCATTGGCGCTCGCGCGGGCCGAACGCCTGCTCGACTGGACCGACATGGTCGCCGCGATGAGCTTCGAGAATCTGCGCGGCCAGCTCGCGGCTTTCGATGAAGATTCGCTGGCATTGCGTATTTCGCCGGGCTTGAACCTGGTCGGCGAGCGGATGCGCACCGCACTGGCCGACAGCGGCATTCTCGCGGCGGTGGTCGGCCACCGCACGCAGGACCCGCTGAGCATGCGGACCATTCCGCACGTGCATGGCGCCGCGCGCGATGTGCTCACCGCGACCGCCGACGTGGTCAATCGTGAACTCGCATCGATTACCGACAACCCGATCGTCGCCGGCACGCCGGAAGACCCGCGCGTGTATTCGCAGGCGCACGCGGTGGGCGCTTCGATCGCGCTGGCGATGGACAGTCTCGCCACCGCGATCGCACAAGTCGCCGCGATGGCCGAGCGACGCCTCGACCGCCTCGTCAATCCGCTGGTGAGCGGCCTGCCGGCGTTTCTCGCCGAGCCGGGCGGCACCTGTTCCGGCTTCATGATCGCGCAGTACACCGCGGCCTCGCTGGTCGCGCAGAACCGGCGTCTCGCGCTGCCCGCAAGTCTCGACGGCGGCATCACCTCGGGCTTGCAGGAAGACCACCTGTGCCACGCCACGCCGGCCGCGCTCAAGGCGCTGGAAATCATCGACAACGCCGGGCGCATCCTCGCGATCGAATTGCTGGCGGCGGCGCAGGCCTACGACCTGCAAAGTATCGACGCGCCGCGCGCGCCGCACACTGAAGCGCTCTGGCAGCGCGTGCGCCGTGTCGTGCCGGCGTACCGCGACGACCGTCCGCTCGCGGACGACATGAGCATCGCCTTTCGCATGATCGCCGACGAGGCGCCGCCGCCGTTGCCGAACCCTGGTAACATTGGCCCTCGGCCGGATACGTCCGTCGACGGCACCGAGCTGGCGAGGCCGGCAACGGTCACGAGTCTGGTGGCCGCGGGCCACGTTCGCGCCGCCGCGAGTATCGCTGTCAACGACGGGCACGCCGCCGCGCACATGGCATGATGGAAACAGCGCCGGTGCGCCGGCTTACCCGCCGGCGCGCCGGTCGAGGTGTACCAACCAGGTAGAACCCGCGTACCACCCACGAGGTCGGAGTGAACACAACTACAAACGCGCGAAGCGCAGAGACGCAGGGCTGCCCCGATAGCAAACGGGAGACCCCAGCGAAAGCGATGCCCGCTTACGAGCAGATCAAACGCTACGTGATCCGCCGCATCAGCGAAGGGGACTGGAAGCCCGGCGGACTGATTCCTTCTGAAACGGAACTGGTCAAGGAATTCGGCGTCGCGCGCATGACGGTGTCGCGCGCGCTGCGCGAATTGACCACCGAACGCGTGCTCACGCGCGTGCAAGGCTCGGGCACCTTCGTCGCGCCGCAGCGCTACGAATCGACCGTGCTGGAAATCCGCAATATCGCCGACGAAATCGCCGCACGCGGCCACCGCCATTCGGCGCGTGTGCTGACGCTCGAACCGAGCGACGACCCGCACGCGCTCGAAGCGCTCGGTCTCGCCAGCGGGCCGGCGTTTCACTCGTGCATCGTGCATAGCGAGGAGGGCGAGCCGATCCAGTACGAGGACCGCTACGTCAACCCGAAGGTGTTTCCCGATTACCTGGAACAGGATTTCACGATCGAGACGCCGAATCACTACATGGTGCGGCTCGCGCCGATCCAGCGCGCGGAGTTCCGCATTTACGCGCAGAAGCCCGACGCCCATGTGCGGCGGCATCTGATGATGGATATCGGCGAGCCGTGCCTGCAACTCTGGCGTCGCACATGGGTAGGTGACGATGTGGCGACGTCGGTGCGGTTGTGGCACCCGGCGTCGCGTTTTCATCTGGCGGGCAACGTCTAGCGCGGCTTCACTTAGAGCGCGGTTTCAACCCTGGCGTTGCGACAGATCCGGCGAGAAACGGCAGCCCAGCCGGTAGCGCGAGCCGGGGTGCACGAAACGCGCGAACGTGACCGCCACACCGCTCGTCCACGTGCGGCGCATTAGCGTGAGACACGGTTCCTCGGCGCGGATTTCGAGCAGGTCGGCTTCGGCGCGCGTGGGCAGCCCCGCGTCGACTACGTGTTCGACGTCGTGCGCGGGCACGATCTCGAACAGATATTCCGACGGCCTGATCGCCGAAAAATCCTGCTGTAGAAAATCCGGCGCGATAGCCGGGTTCACATAGCGATCCTCCAGTTGCACCGGCGAGCCGTTCTCCCGATGCACGCAGATCACATGAAACACCGACGCACCCGGCACCAGCCCCAGCGCGTTCGACACCATCACTGAAGCCGTTTCGCGTTGCAGCAGCACCGTGTCGTAGCGATATTCGTGGCCGCGTGAGCGGATCTCGTCGCCGATATGGGCGATCATCAGCAGCGTGGATTGCGGCTTGCTTTGCGCGACGAAGGTGCCGACACCGGAAACGCGCGTCACCAGTCCCTCTTCGGCGAGCTCGCGCAGCGCGCGATTGACCGTCATGCGCGACACGCCGAGTGTCGCGACCAGATCGAGTTCGGACGGCAAACGGTCGCCCGCCTGGCGTTCGCCCGATTCGATGATCTGGCGGATATGGCTCTTGACCTGTTCGTAGCGCGCGGCGGGTGCCTCGGCCGCGGCGCGCGCGGCTTTCAGCGCCGCGGAGGAAAGCGGCTTGTCGTGAGCGCGGCTGCGAACGGTGGAGGACATCGGCGGCCTTGGCGTCAGTGTCCGCGTGAGGCAGGCGGAAAGCGGTGGGCGCTCATAGCGGCTGCGCCTCGTCGGCGCCGCGCGCCCAGAAAGCGTTGCGGTCGAAGTAGTTTTGCAGGAACTGCCGCAAGCGCGGCTGTCCGGCATCGTGAAAGACATCGCGCGGTTTGCCTTGCACGGCGATGCGGCCTTGATCGATGAACATGACTTTGTCCGCGACTTGCGCGGCGAAACCCATTTCGTGCGTGACCACGGCCATCGTCATGCCGTCGCGCGCGAGCTGTTTCATCACTTGCAGCACTTCGCCGACCAGTTCCGGATCGAGCGCCGAGGTCGGCTCGTCGAATAGCATGATGTGCGGCTCCATGGCGAGCGCTCGCGCAATCGCCACGCGCTGCTGCTGGCCGCCCGAGAGTTTGGCCGGATACGCATCGCCCTTGTGCGCGAGGCCGACTGTTTCGAGCATGGCGTTGGCGCGGCGGCGCGCTTCGTCGCGTGACAGATGGCGAACGCGCAGCAGGGATTCCATCACATTGCCGAGCGCCGTCATGTGCGGCCACAGATTGAACTGCTGAAACACCATGCCGACGTTGCGCCGCACGCGATTGATCTCGCTTTGCGACGCACGCACGCGTTTGCCGTTGCGCTCGCTGTAACCGAGCAGTTCGCCTTCGATGCGTACGTCGCCCTGATCGTAGGTTTCGAGTGCGGCGAGGCAGCGCAACAGCGTGCTCTTGCCCGAGCCGGACGGGCCGATGATGCACACCACTTCCGAGCGCGCGATCTCGAGATCGACACCGCGCAGCACTTCGACTTCACCGAAGCGTTTGCGCAGGTCGCGCACTTCGATCAACGGCGCACCGGGCGATGCTTCGATGTTGGCAGTAGGCGCGGAGGAGGGCATGTCGGCGATGGCGTTCATAGGAGGGTTCCGTTTCCGTTCATGCCATGAAGCGTGCGATGCGGGTTTCAGCCCACATGCCCGCGCGCGAAGTCAGTTCGACCAGCGCGAGATAGCACACGCACAGCACGAGCAGCGTTTCGACGAAGGCAAAGGTGGCCGAGCCGATACCGGTCAGCACGAACGTGAGTTCAGGCACGGTGACGATGGACAGCACGGCCGTTTCCTTGCTCAATACGATGATCAGATTAGTCAATGCAGGCACGATCAGCACGAGCATTTGCGGCACCTGAACGCGCATGACCGCCTGCCAGCGTGTGAGGCCCAGGCACGACGCCGCTTCGAGATGACCTGGCGGCACCGACTGGAAACCGGAGCGGAAGGCTTCGGCGAAATAGGCGCTGCCGTATAGGCCCAAACCGAGCACACCCGCGGTCATCGGTTCCAACGTGAGGCCGAAGGACGGGCCGCCGTAATACAGCAAAAAGAGCTGCACGAGAAACGGCGTGCCGCGAAACAGTTCGATATAGACGCGCAATACGCCGCGCACCCAGCGCCCGCAGAAGAGTTGCAGCACGGCGATCAGAAAGCCGATCACGATGCCGATCGCGACGCCCGCAGCCCAGGTGCCGAGCGTCGTGGCGAGGCCCGCGGCGATCGGCTGGAGGTTGTGTGTGATGACGGTGGGATCGAGCTTTTGCATGGCGTGGATTCGAGGTCGAACGCTGGGCCGCTCAGGCGTGCTGCAAGCGGTATTCGGCGGCGTGTGCGACGAGCGCGAGCGCACCGCAGATCACGAAGTAGATCAGCCCTGCGGCAAGATAGGCTTCCAGCGGCCGATACGTGCTGGCGGCGATGTTCTGCGCGGTGCGCGTCAGTTCGGCCACGCCCACCACCGAGATCAGCGAGGAAGCCTTGATGAGCAGCACCATTTCATTGACGAGCGACGGCAGCGTCAAGCGGAACGCTTGCGGCACGAGAATGCGTCGCAGCATGTCGAATGGCGAGAGGCCGAGCATGCGGGCGGCTTCGAGATGGCCCGGCGGAATGCTGAGAAAACCGCCGCGCAGAATCTCGGCGATATAGGACGCGGAGCACAGCGACACAGCGCTGATCGCCGCGACGACGGGCGACACGTTGATGCCCGCGAACGGCAGCAGGTAGTACACCAGCAGCAGTTGCACCAGCATCGGCACGCCGCGAAAGAAGAACACATAGGCGCCGCCGAACATGCGCGCCGCGCGATTCGGCGAGAGGCGCGCCGCGCACACGCCGATCGCCACGAAGAAGCCGATCAGCAGACCCGTCAGCGAAATGCCGATGGTGGCGAGCGCCGCATGCAGCAGCAGCGGCAAGCCCTGGAGGAAGACGGTCGTGCTGAACATAAGCGTCGCACTCGCTAGAACGGGAAACACGATGCGGCCCGGGGCGCGGTCCGCATCGCTTGCATCACGACACGTGCATCGAAATCAGCACGTGAGCCAGGCAAAGCGTGAGGCGATCAATAGTTCGGCGCGGGCATGGTTGTCGGCGCATCCATGGCGACACCGAACCATTTCTTCTGCAAGGTGGCGAGGCGTCCGTCGTTGTGCATTTTCACGAGCGCGGCGTTGAACGCATCGGCGAGCGGCTTGCTGTCCGCGTCTTTACGCAGGCAGTACGCGAAATACACCTTGGCGCCGAACGGGGGCTGCACCACGGCGAACGTTTCCGGGCGTTGCTTCGCCACATACGCAATGTTGGTCATGGAGTTCGCGACCGCCACGATCCGGCCCGCGGCGAGATCGGCGTAAGCCTGATTGTTGTCGACGTATTCGCGGATTTCAGGCGGTTTGGGCAGCGTGGCGACGTAGGCCTTCAACTGGTCGAGCTGCGCCGAGCCCTTGCCGGCGCCCACCGTCTTGCCCGCGATATCCGACGATTGCTTGAGCGACGAATCGTTCGCGCGTTTGAGCAGCGCATCCGTTGCGTCCGCGATCGGCAGCGTGTAGGTGTAGCGCTCCATGCGCGCCTTGGTGACGGTCAGCGGGCCGCCCACCATGTCGAACTTGCCCGCTTCAAGACCCGGCAGCACGCTCGGCCAGGGCAAGTCGATAAAGCGCACCTTCACGCCCATTTCCTTGCCGACCTCGGCGAACAGATCCTTGTTGAAGCCCGCTTGCTGACCGTTTTCGAGGAAGTCGAAGGGCGCGAACTGCATCTCGGTGCCGACCACCAGTTCGCCGGCTTTCTTCACTTTGGCGAGTTGGTCTTCCGCGTGGGCGGTGACGCTTGCCGCGCACAACGCCAGCATGACCAAACGACACTTCCAGCCTGCAAGGATGCTCATGGGATTCTCCGGTTGGCAAAGCGGTGTCGCGCGAAGGTGGTGCACGAAACGGGTTCGGCGCGAGTCATGCGAGGCAGTATATACCGCAGTTTTCGCGCGAAAAAAATAAACACGCGAGTAGAGAAAAGCCCTTATATGAAGCGGTGCGAAGCAGCTTGCGGGTGTGCTTTTGGCGGTATATACAACTGCAATGCGTGAGGCGGAACGAGGTCTTCCCATAGACGATTCATGCGCCTTCATGTGGTTCTTTCATCAGTCGATTCGACCCGCCCATCAGGAGCAGCGCGATGCCCGTGACCCGCATTCCGATCATCGATCTCGCCGGCGTTCGCGCGGGCGACCCGCAGGCTTTGCAGCGCGTCGCGCAGGAAATCCGTGAAGCGTGCACGACGATCGGCTTCTTCTACATCGTCAATCATGGCGTGCCGCAAGACTCGATCGATGCCGCCGCGCAGGCGGCGCGCCGCTTTTTCGCGTTTCCGGTGGAGACCAAGCGGCGCGCGGCGGTCAACCAACGGCATCGCGGCTTCAATGCGCTCGGTGACGCGACCATGTACGAGGCCAAACGTCCCGACTACAAGGAGTTCTTCAGCATCGGCCTCGAATTGCCGGAAGACGACCCGGACGTGCTGGCAGGTCAGGCACTGCGTGGGCCGAATAACTGGCCGGACTTCATGCCGGAGCTGCGTCCCGCGCTATATGGCTACTACGAAGCGGTCGCGGCGTGCGGCGCGGATCTGCTGCGCGCGGTGGCGGTGAGCCTCGGCGTCGACGAACATTTTTTCGCGCCGCGATATACCAAGCGGATGCAGCGCACGCAGATGGTCTACTATCCGCCGCAGCCGCCCCAATCGGACGACGATCAGTTCGGCGTCGCGCCGCATACCGACTACGGCTGCATCACCTTGTTGTGGCAGGATCAGGTGGGCGGCCTGCAGGTGCGCGAAATCGCCAACAATACGTGGGTGGACGCGCCGCCGGTCGAAGGCAGCTTCGTGGTCAACGTGGGCGATCTGCTCGCGCGCTGGACCAACGACCGCTTCCGTTCCACGCTGCACCGCGTGATCAATGCGTCGGGTCGCGAGCGCTATTCGATCGCGACGTTTTATGATCCGACTTACGGCGCGATGGTCGATCCGCGCGATCTCGGTACGAACGAAGCCGACCTCAAGTATCAGCCGGTCGCCGCGGGCGACTACATTCTCGGGCGTATCAACGACTCGATGGGCTATCGGAAGAAACGCGCCGCTGAAGGCGCGCAAGGAACCACTGCATGACAGACAACAGCACGGCGGGTCACACAGCGCCGCTTTCCGCGACACTCGCCGCGCTGCGCGCCGCGCTCGGTGAAGACAGCGTGCGCGTGGGCGAGCAGATCGGCGAACGCGCGATGACCGACTGGACACGCCACGATCCAACGCGCCCCGCGGCGTTGCTCCTGCCGCGCACCACCGAGCAGGTTGCGCGTGCGCTGTCGATCTGTCACGCGGCTCATCAGCCGGTGGTGCCGCAAGGTGGCATGACCGGCCTTGCGGGCGGCGCGATTGCGCGTGCCACGGATATTGCGTTGTCGCTCGAACGGATGGCCGGCGTCGAGGAAGTGGATGCCGCGTCGGCCACGCTGACCGTGCGCGCCGGCACGACCTTGCAAGCCGCGCAGGAAGCCGCCGCGCAAGCCGGCTTCGAACTCGCGCTCGATCTCGGCGCGCGCGGGTCCTGCCAGATCGGCGGCAATCTCGCGACCAACGCGGGCGGCAACCGGGTGATCCAGTCGGGCACCGCGCGCGACCAGGTGCTCGGCCTCGAAGTCGTGCTGGCCAATGGCGACGTGCTGACGTCGCTTGGCAAGATGGTGAAGAACAACACCGGCTATGACCTCAAGCACTGGTTCATCGGCTCGGAGGGTACGCTCGGCGTGATCACGCGTGCGGTGCTGCGGCTTCATCCGCCACGCGCCGCGCGCCACACCGCGCTGGTCGCGCTCGATGGCTACGATGCCGCCGTGAATCTGCTGCGCCGCTTGTCCACGCGATTTGGCAACGACATCGGCGCGTTTGAAATCATGTGGCCGGACTTCTACGACTTCGGCGTGAAGCTGACCGGCACGCGTTCGCCGTTCGCCGAAGCGCACCCGCTCTATGCATTGATCGAACACGCGAGCTTCGATGCGGGCGATGGCGGTGAACGGTTTTCCGCCGCGCTGACAGAAGCGCTCGAAGCGGGCGCGATCCGCGACGCTGTGATCGCGCAGTCGGTGGCCGACGTGCGCGCGCTATGGGCGATTCGCGAATGCACCGCGGAGTTTCCGGTGCGGCTCGACGCGATCAACTTCGACGTGAGCTTACCGATCGGCGAGATCGGCGTTTTCGTCGACCGATGCCGCGCGGCGCTCGATCAGCGCTGGCCGGGCAATGCGTCGTATTTCTTCGGGCATATCGGCGATTCGAATCTGCATGTCACGGTGGACGGCCATTCGATCCCCGGCGTCGATCATCACGCGGTGTACGCGTTTGTCTACGACATGCTCGGGCCGCTGCATGGTTCGGTGTCGGCCGAACACGGCATTGGTCTGCTCAAGCGCGAGTTCCTGCCGATCTCGCGCTCGCCGGAAGAGTTGGCCGCGATGGCCGCGATCAAGCATGCGCTTGACCCGCACGGTATTCTGAATCCCGGCAAGCTGTTCTGAACGGGCTATGCCGTTACGCGTGAGTGTAGGCGTGCTCGCCCTGAGTCAATGCGCGTCCAGGTACTTCGCGATCACCGGATAGACATCCACGGCGGCGTTCTTGCCGAAGATACAGTCGATGTGGCCATAGCCCGGAATGATGTGCCGCTCGTAAGGCTGCTCGGGGAAGTGCCCGGTCAGCATCTCGTACGTGAGCAGCGTGCTTTTCGGCAGATAGGTTTCGTTTCTATCGCCGTGAATGAAGCCGATCGGCCGGCGCATGCCTTTCAGTCCTTTCATGCCGTCCGCGCCTGGCAGATAGACATCCTTGCCGGCGGCATCGACCACTTTGCCGGCCCGCACCATGGTGGCGAGGTGCTTGAATACCTCGACGTCATGCACACCAAGCAATTCCTGCAGATTCGCATGCAGCGTCTCGTTCAGTTGTGCATGTTCGTAGAGCAGGCCGTACAGGAAGGTCGCGCGGTGGCAGATCGGATTGCCGCAACCCTCGTCGTGATCGAGCGGGTAGAACCTGAGCGCCTCATCGAGCAGATTGTGGGGCCACGACTTGTGTTCCGTATAGGCGGTCAGGTCGAGCACGCCGAGGTGTTTCATGATGTCGGGGATATGCAGGCCGGCCTTGATCTTCTGTAGCGTGCCCGGCACCGGGTGAGTCGACACCTGCGAGATGACCGCCGAACGCACTCCTTCGAGTCCATACAGCAGCGACATGCTCAACGCCAATCCGCCCAGGCAGTGTCCCAGTGCCTGAATCTCCGGGGCGCCGGTTAACTCGCGGATTCTGGCGACCGCGGCCGGAATGTCCTCGCGCGCCACCTTGTCGACGTTGGTCGGCACGAGCACACTCGGCATTTCGATGCTGACGCGCAGATCGACGAGCCAGACGTCGTAGCCTGATGCGCAAAGATACTCGACCATGTTGGTCGCGATCAGGTCGGTGGAAAAGATTCGGCTCGATACGCCCGAACCGTGAATCAGCAGCACGGGGCGCGCCGCTTTGTTCGCGGGGTCGAGGTAACGCGTGAGTCTGAGCTTCGTTCCATCGGGCGTGTCGAAGAAGAAGACCTGCGGCACCGGCGCGCGCAACGCACGCTTCAGGCGCGGTTCTGCATTCGGGTTGAAGTACTGCAAGGGCGCGGCCACGCCGCCATATTCGGTGAACAGCACACCCGCGAAAAACTTGCCGAATTTCAGGGTCCATTCGAGGCGCGTCTTCAGATCGGGTGCATGGGTGACTTCCAGCGTGCGTTGCTGCTTGAGGAAATTTTCGGGCGTGATGATCAGTGTTGCCTTGCCGATCAGCGGCGCGTCCGCTTGCGCCGATTCGCGAATCTCCGCGTATAGCGTGTTGGTCTGCTCCCACAAATTGATCGGCGAGGTGCGGGTGATGATCTTTTGTCCGCTCAGAAAGTACGTCTTGCCGTCGGTGGAATTGAGCGTCATGCGGTAGTTCATGTTGCGCTCGTCCACGTCGGACGCGTCGACCACGAACAGATTGAAGGTGCCGTTGGAGATCGTCATCGGCTGCGCGGACAGCGCAGGGCAGGTCAGCGTACCCGCGGTTCGCGCCAGATGCTGCGGATTGCTGAGCATATCGGCGAGATCTTCCGATTCGACGGTCAGCGTGAACTCGATCGGACTCGTGGCGGCTTCGCCCGCCACGACCGGCGTGTAGGTGCCGATCATCGTTTCGGTGAATTGCAGGCCGATCTTCTGCGGCGAGGAGGGCGTCAACGACGAGGACGCGAGTTCGGGTGTCGGTGCAGGCGGTAAGCTCGGCGTCGCCGCTGCACCGGCAGACGAGGCGGCCGTCACCGGATGCGTAGCCAGCAGCAGTTCGCAATTGCGTTCGGCCAGCGCGGAAATGGTGAGGAGCGGATTGACGCCGAGCGACATCGGCATGACGGCGCCGTCCATTACGTAGAGACCGTCGTGCACCGCGTTGCCCGTCGCTCCGCTGAACACGCGGCCCATATGGTCGACCACGCCGCGCTCCGCATCCTCGCCCATGCCGCAGCCGCCGAGCGGATGCACGGTAACGGTGCGGTTGCCGACAATTTCAGTGGAAATCGGATTGCGCAGGTATTTGCCGCCGAGCGGCACGGTCGCCTGCTTGAGCGCTGCCTCGACCACCTGGAAGATCGGCTGCTTGCCGGCGTTCTCCCACACGATGCGCGGCTGGCCTTTGTCGTCCACGTCGATCTGGCCGTTTTCGTCGTCATGCGCCATGACGAGGTAGCTTTGCGTGTGATTGAGCGCGCCGTGATAGGGGCCGCGCAGAAAGCTTTCGGACACGCGGGCGTCGTAGGCGAGTTGGTCCGCGAGCGAGCGCGGCGCGACATCCACACCCTCCAGCGGCGCGGCGGCGCCGAGCAGGCCGACGAGCGCCGCGCCCACCGGTCCGGCCAGCGAGCCTTCCTCGATCACGTAGCCGTCCTTGACGTTGCCCGTATTGCGATGATCGATGAGGCCGGTAATGGTCGGCCCGACCGGCGGGATTTCGCCCTTCTCGTGCGCGCCCCAGCCCACGCCGTTGATCACGGGGTCGGTGTTGTACGCAAAGGCGAGCACGTCGCCATTGCCGGTGAAGTGTTTGCCGAGCATGCCGGAGACGCTCAACCCCTGATTGCGCGAGCGCAGCAGCAACGCGGTCGAACCGATCGTGCCGGCCGACACGATGACGATATCGGCGCTCACGAACAGGTCCGGCGCGCCATAGCTTTCGCGGCCGAGGCTCACCAGTTGATAGCCGACCACCCATTTCTGCGTGGCCGCGTCGCGCCGAACGGAATGGACGGCGGCTCCGGTGAAAATCTGCGCGCCGTGCGCCACGGCGTCGGGCAGATAGTTCATGTGGGTGGAATTCTTCGCGTCGTAGTTGCAACCCGAATTGCAATCGCCGCAGCCGACGCACGCCTTCTGCTCGACGCCCGCGGCATTCACGCGGTCCTCGAAGGTGACGGTGATATCCGGGCGCGTAAAGCGGTCTTCCATGCCGAGCGCCTGCGCCGACGTTTCGAGCGCCTGCAGTTTCGGCAGCGTCGGGTAATCCTTCGGCACGGGCGACGGTTGCAGCATCGCGCGGGCGAGCGCATAGCCCTTGTCGCGGGCCGCCTTGTCGGCGCGCAGCGCGGCCGGCCAGCGTTCGTCGTCCCACAGGCGCGGGTCGGCTTCGAGCGCGACGTTCGCGTTGATCAGCGAGGTGCCGCCCAGACCGCAGCCGACTACCGCGTTCACGTCTTCGTTCACGTGCACTTCGAGCAGTGCCAGCGGGGAGCCGATATGGGCTAACGCCGTGTTGTATTGCACCTGCGCGGCGCCCTGAAACGGCGTGCGAGGGAATTCGCCCGCCATGAATTCGCGCCCGCGTTCGAGCACGCACACGCGGCGTCCGGCGCGCGCCATGCGGCATGCGGCGATCGCGCCGCCGTAGCCGGAACCCACCACGACCACGTCGTAGTGCGATTGAATAGCGGTCACGGCGCTCGATAAGCGGTTCATCACGACCACCTCGTCTGGAATGAGTGCGGGGAAAGACAACCAGGACTTCGGAAGCAAGACGGCGTGCGGCGACGGCTTTTTTATCCTAGGCGGTGCGCGCTCACAAAAAAAGGCGCATCGTGTGGGGCGCGGGGCTCCGGTGCGCCACGTCCGCGGCGTCGCGAGCCGGTGCGAGTGGCCGGGACTCGCCTGAGCGTTCGCTGTTAGGCGGCTGCTTCATTCATTTCGCTGTCGCTCGATTCGGCGGCGAGCAGGTTCAGCGCAAGCAGAATGGCCGGGCGATTATCGATGTCGATGTCAATGCCGAGTTCGTCCGTGAGCCAGTGGCCGATCTTGGTGTTGGAAAAATCCTCGGCGCCCGCCGTCTTCTTCATGGTGACGCCGAGTTTGACGGCGCGATAGTGATACGAGGGCACCCGATGCTGCGCAGCGACTGCCGACAACCCGCCTTTTCCTTCCGAGCACCAGCCGAGGCTGCCGGCCAGCACGATTCGCTCCGGCTCGTCGAGGCTCTCGATAAAGGCACGCGCCGAGAGCCGCACGCGCTGCTCGTCGAGGCCGTATTGCAGCAGCACGCTTTCCACCGGGTCTTCCAGCGCTTGCGCATGAAGATCGATTTCCTGCGCCATGCCTTCGTTTTCCATCGATACGTTGCGCTGGTGGCCGGCGCTGCGCAGGCAGTCGATCAGGTAGCGGCGGAAATACGCGCACAGGGCGTAGCCGTTGGACGGCGCGCTGTCGGCGCAGGCGCGGGTTTCCGTATGGCCGGGTGCGAGCCGCAGGACTTTCGCGTAGATGAACTGGGCGACCAGTTCTTCCTTGTCCTCGCCGAGCGCCTGCAACTCGAGCGGGTGATAGGTTCGCAACGCCCGCTTGACCAGTTCGACCATCGACACCATTTCGTCGCCGGACAACCGGGTACGCCGGCGCCACAAATCCGGCAGGATGGCATCGTCGAGATTGCGGACGAACTCGTGGCTCGGAACTGCGCCCATGAAAAACCTCCAGAAGGGGTAAGGCCAAGGAGCGCGGTGAGCCTGAACTGCAGGCGGGGTGTGGATGGTGAAGCTTTGAAGCCGCGCTGGAGAATGTGATTTAAGTATGGTTTCCAACGGCGGCTTCGCCTATATGGATTAAGTGGTAGCTGATGGGTAAACTGCCGGGTAAACCATCCGGCAAAGCGCAACTTATTCGTCTGAAGAGAAACAGCTTGCACGGGGAGATCGCATCGCACTGCGGCAGCGCAGTTGCATCGCGCACGCAAAGCCACGCCGTACCCGATGCGGTCGCAGCCAGGTCCGCGCCACCCGCGTCGCCGCGCTTTCAGGCGACCTCACCGAACGTGCCGTGCCCGGTACTGTGCATGGACCAGAGTAGGCGCTAAAGCGCCGGCTCCGATCGATAAGATCGATACGATCGACACAAGGAGACCGCGCAATGCGGGCTGACCCGATCCAGCGTGCCATCGACGAAGATCTGGTGCGCGTGTTATACGCGCAGGATCCGATCGCTTTCTTTTCGCACTGGTTTTCGATCGCGGTGCTGGTGGCGATCTACTGGCCGAAGATACCGTCGCCGCCGCTGTTTATCGCGTGTTTCGGTTTCTATGCGGCAGCCAATTGCGGCAGCCTCGCGCTATGGATTTGCAACCGCCGCTACCCGTCGCTCGTCTCGCCGCGCGGCTGGATCTATCTGCATGCGCTCCGCGGCGTGTTGCTGTACAGCGCGCCGGGCATCGCGGTGTGGTTCGCGTTCCAGAGCCCGCAAACCGACTTGCCGCTGCTGCACACAGTCATGCTCGTGACGCTCGCCGCGGGCGTGTTTATGTCGAATGGCTTCGACCTGCTGAATTTCTCGACCGCGATTCCTTTTCTGCTGTTTCCGTCGATCGTCATGCATTTCGGTACGCACACGTTCGACCGCACGATTCTCGCGATCGTCCTCGCGTTTTTCTTTTGCGCGATCAACGTCTATGCGCTGAGTTATCGCAAGCTGTTCCAGCAGGTCGTGCAGGCGCGCGTCGACCAGCAATATCTGGCGGAGTCGCTGGCCGCGCAAAAACGCGTGGCCGAAGAAGCGAGCCTGGCCAAAACACGCTTTTTTGCGGCTGCCAGTCACGACTTGCGTCAGCCGCTGCATGCCATCGGCCTGCTCGCGGCATCGCTGAACGACGCGGCGGCAACCCCCGCGCAGCACGCGAAGACCGCCGAGCACATCGTCTACAACGTCGAGGCGCTGAACCAGCTGTTCAACCAGGTGCTCGATCTGGCGCGGCTCGAAAGCGGCGTGACGCAGGTGATCCGGCTGCATTTCCGGCTCTCCGAGCTGTTCGAACGGGTCGGCAGCCAGTATCGTCCGCAGGCCGCCGCCAAAGGGCTGGCGCTGCGCATCGCGCCGACCACGATGGTCGTGCACGACGACCCCGTGCTGCTCGAACGCGTACTGAGCAATCTGCTTTCGAACGCGGTCCGTTATACCGAAGAAGGTGCGATCTGGCTGGGCGTTCGCCGCGCGGGGCGGCCGGCGGGCGGCTATGTCGAAGTGCGCGACTCGGGCATCGGCATTCCTGTCGAGGAGCACGAACGCATCTTCGAGGAGTTCTATCAGGTCGCCAATCCGCAACGCGACGCGCGACAGGGCCACGGTCTCGGCTTGCCGACGGTGAAGCGGCTGGTCGAGATGCTCGGCGGCAAGCTGCAACTGCGTTCGGCCCCGGGCCGCGGTTCGGTGTTTCGCTTCCCGGTGCAGGCGGGCGATGCCGGCGGCATTGTCGCTAGCCTGAACGAAGCGGTGGCCGGCGGTCCGTCGGCGCAAGGGCGGCGCGTGCTGTGCATCGACGACGATCCGTCGATTCTCGAAGGCCTCGTCAGTCTGCTGGGCCGCTGGGGTTGCAGCGTGCTCGGCGCGCGCGACGAGGCCGACGCGCTCGCGGCGCTCGAAGGCGGCTTCGTGCCCGATGCCGTGCTGTGCGATTACCAGCTGGCGAATCACCGTACCGGCGCACAGGCGCTGACTACGGTGCGCAACGCGCTCGCGCGCGCGGGGCACGACAACGTGGTGACGCTGCTCATCACGGGCGACATGGCGTCGGCGGAACTGGCGGCGCTCGCGTTGCAGGGGATTCCGGTGCTTCATAAGCCGGTCACGCCGGCGCGCCTGCGGCGCACGCTGGAGATGCTGTGGCAGCAAGCGGAGCTGGATAAGGGGCGGGCGTCGGCGGCGCTGGAATTGCGCGGAGATCAGCCGGGAAAAGAAGCGGGCAAAGAGACAGCCGGCCGACCGGCGAACGGTGTGATGCGGGCCAGCGAGAATCTGCCGCAAGGCGAATCGAGAATAGGCTCGCAAAGCCAGACCCAGGGCACCCGGTATCAAAGCACCCCGTCGCAAAGCGAACCGCAGAAATAGAAGCGAACAGACGGGCGCGAACGCCGTCCGTCCCGCACCTCGTTCTACAGGGTTTTCCCGGCTTCCAGCCAGCCGTTGATGACAGCGATCGCCGTCGATCGGTTATGTACACCGAGCGCCCGGAAAATCACCGACAGATGCACCTTCACCGTCCCCTCCGCGACGCCCAGCTCGCGCGCGATCATCTTGTTGGTCCAGCCGCGATGAACGAGCCGCATGATGTCCTGCTGGCGCGGCGACAGATTTTCCAATAGATGCTGCTGGTGCGGCTGCAACGCCTGAATCTGCGCGAGCGGCTCCGTGAGTGCGGCGCTGCTCTGGCCGGGCGCGCGTGCGCCAGACGGCGCCGCGCCTGGCAGCGACGGATCCGCGGCAGCTTCGGCGTGCGCGGGCGCCGCCTGCGCTTCCCGGCAGCCCAGCAAGCTCAGCGCTTCCATGGGTACGTAGGCGCCGCCCGAGAGCACCAGTTCGATTGCCTTGAGCATGACGCTGGCGGGCTGGCGCTTCGGCACGAAGCCGAGCGCGCCGGCGGCCAGCACCGCGCGCATTTCATCCGGTGATTCTTCGGCGGAGAGGACGACGAGCGGGAGCGCGGGGTTCGCTTTCAGCAGCACTTCGAGCGACGAAGCACCGCTCATGCCCGGCATGTGCAGATCGACGATGGCAAGATCGTGATCGGCGTCGGGACGCGCGAGGGTCGCGAGCGTCTCCCAGTTATCGGCTTCGTCGAACTGGGCGTCGGGATCGAGGCCGCGCAGCATACCCTTGACGCCCTCGCGGATCAGTTCATGGTCGTCGGCTACAAGAAACTTCATGATGGCTCCGCGAGTCGGGCCTGCCCGATGTGGGCCGCCGCGGTTATAGGGTCTCGTTTTACTTCTAGCCTCGTGAATCGCATCATTGCCGCCCACCCCGCGATCATATGCCTGACCGGTGGCGCGGCGCGCCTTCCGGCCTGCCGCTCGAGTAACCGTTTATTTGTCAAATCGCCATGGGGTCCGACGCACTGCATGATGTTTAAGGCAGGTCTCCCGCGCATAGGTTCCGGCTTGCATGGTAGACGAGCCGAACGGCCCTTTTTTGAAGCTGCCCATGCAGGATTCCGAAGGTTATGCGCACCGGATCGAATCACGTCAAAGCAGTCTCTATTTGACTGCAAATAACGTCGCATTCATCAGAATCTTGAATGCGAAACCGAGCGACATGGCCGAGCCTACGCCGAAACACCACAGCGCGATGAACCAGAGCCAGCCCGGCAGCTTGCGCGCCGGCGCGGACGATGCGCGATGACTTGCACCCGCGTTTGTCTGCTTAGTGATAGTGATGTTGGTCGCCATGACGCACCTTGCCACGAAATACCCAATAACCCATCGTCGTATAAGCGATGATGATCGGCAGAATGACCGCTGCGCCGACCAGCGTAAACATCTGGCTCGAACGCGGCGCGGCGGCTTCCCAGAGCGTCATGCTCGACGGAATCGCGTACGGCCACAGGCTCACCAGCAGCCCCGCGTAACCCAGCAGCACCAGCAGCAGCGCGAGTCCGAACGGCGTGTTGTGATGCCGCTCACGCACCGCGCGATGCATGAAGAACGCGCAGACCGCCACGAGGAACGGCACGGGCAGCAAACGGTAGAACAGGCCGTCATGGAACCAGCGTTGCGCGATGTTCGGATCCTGCAGCGGCGTCCACACGCTCACCATGGCGATAAAGCCGAGCAGCACGATCGTCAGCGGCCAGACCACGCGATGCAGGCGGCGTTGCAGATCGCCTTCGGTCTTCGCCACCAGCCAGCAGCAGCCGAGCAGCGCATAGGTGACGACGAGTCCGAGACCCGTCAGCAGACTGAACGGCGTGAGCCAGCCGAAGGCGTCGCCCGCATAGGCGCCGTCGATCACGGGAATGCCCTGCAGGAACGCGCCCAGCGCGATGCCCTGAAAGAACGTCGCACCCGCCGAGCCGCCGATGAACGCCAGGTCCCACAGATGCTTCGTACGATTGGCCTTGGCGCGAATCTCGAACGACACGCCGCGAAAGATCAGGCAGATGAGCATGAAGATCAGCGGCAGATACAGCGCGGACAGCACGGTCGAGTAGACCGCCGGAAACACCGCGAACAGACCGGCGCCGCCGAGCACCAGCCAGGTTTCGTTGCCGTCCCACACCGGCGCGACCGTGTTCATCATCAGGTCGCGTTCCTTCTCGTCGGGGAAGAACGGGAAGACGATGCCGATGCCCAGATCGAAGCCGTCCAGCACCACATACATGAAAAGGCCCAGCGCGATGATCGCGGCCCACACTACGGTTACGTCCATGTTCTTTCTCTATCGCAAGTCGTTGCTAAAGCGGGGCGGGTCAGGCGGCGTCGATCATGTGATCGGCGGCGGAGAGCGGGCGGCGCGCGGTCTGGTTCGGTGAGCGTTGCTCCGGCGCACCGTGCGGCGTATGACCCGGTAGAGCGGGCCCCATGCGCATGAGCTTGAGCATGTAGTAGATGCCGGTGCCGAACACGAGGAAGTAGACCACCACGAAGGCCATCAGCGAGATGCCGACCTGCTGCGTGGTCAGCGGCGACACAGCCTGCGAGGTGCGCATCACGCCGTACACCACCCACGGCTGACGTCCCGCTTCGGTCGTGACCCAGCCGGCCAGCAGCGTGATGAAGCCGGTCGGCCCCATCGCCACGGCCACGCGCTGAAACCACTTCGATTCGAACAGGCGCTCACGGCGGCGCAGCACCCACGCGGCGACCGACATCAGGATCATCAGCACGCCGAGGCCCGCCATGATGCGGAAGCTCCAGAACACCACCGTCGAGTTCGGCCGGTCTTGCGGCGGGAATTCCTTGAGGCCGCGAATCTCGCCGTCCCAGCTATGCGTGAGGATCAGGCTGCCCAGGTGCGGAATCGACACGGCGTAGTGCGTGGTTTCCGCCTGCATGTCGGGAATGCCGAACAGGTTCAGCGCGGTGCCGCCTTTTTCGGTTTCCCACAGGCCTTCGATCGCCGCGATCTTGGCCGGCTGATATTCGCGCGTGTTCAAACCATGCTGATCGCCGACGAAAGCCTGGATCGGCGTGAGAATCAGCAGCAGCCACAGCGCCATCGAGAACATCTTCTTGACGGCGGGATCGCGCCGTCCGCGCAGCAGATGCCACGCGCCCACCGCCGCCACTACCAGCGCCGCGACGATGAACGCCGCGAGTGCCATATGCGCGAGCCGGTACGGGAACGACGGATTGAACACGATCTTGAACCAGTCGAGCGGCACGACGCGGCCGTTCACGACTTCGAAGCCTTGCGGCGTTTGCATCCAGCTATTGGAGGCGAGAATCCAGAAGGTCGAGATCAGCGTGCCGATCGCCACCATCAACGTGGCGCCGAAGTGGGCGCGCGGGCTCACGCGCTGCCAGCCGAACAGCATGATGCCGAGGAAGCCTGCTTCGAGGAAGAACGCCGTCATGACCTCGTACATGAGAAGCGGTCCGGTGACGGGGCCGGCGAAACTGGAGAAGCCCGACCAGTTGGTGCCGAACTGATAGCTCATCACGACGCCGGAGACGACGCCCATGCCGAAGGCGACCGCGAAGATCTTCGACCAGAACAGGCAAAGATCTTTGTAGTACGCCTTGCCGGTTTTCAGCCAGCGCCATTCGAGGACGGCAATGAAACTGGCGAGACCGATGCTGAGCGCCGGAAAAACGATGTGGAAGGAGACAGTGAACGCAAACTGGATGCGGGCGAGATCAAATGCCGATAAAGCGGAGTTCATGAGCGTGAAGTGCGTGATGACCGCGGGGGCGGACTACGCGCGTCGACCGGTGTCGGTGCGCACTGCGCTGGGCAGATGACGCAAGCGTAGGGGATCGACGAAAACTTTGCTGCGGCGCGGTGTGCGTCAAAAAACCACGTTGTTTTATGACGATTTTCTTTTTTGAGACGGCAAACCGTTGATGGATATCAAGTTTTCCTGAATGCCTTCTCGTCATAGCCTGCGCGCGACGCTGCGCAACTGCGGCAATCGACCGCGCTGCAACAGCGTCGCAGGAAGAGGGTTGCGCATAGGGAACCGCAGGCAGCCATGCTTGCTCAAGTGTCCGCGCTCGCGTTTCGAATCGCCGAAACAGTCGGCTGTCCGCCGCGCGTCACGCTGAAGAATTTGCCGCTGAAAACGCACTTCAAGTTATACGATGTCACATAAATGCGTTGAAGCTAGACGTTTGTTTATCCAAGGAAATTTGCTGGAAGGTCAAATCGAATAAGGGTAAGTGCCTAATTGAAATCCGGTTCGCCATCGCGGATAGTACGTTATCGTACAACTATCGCTAAATCGGCAAGCGGTTCATCCAATGACCAGGCGATTGCGGTACCCCGAGTTCGATCGCGCAAGGCGCAGTAAAGGAACCCTATGAAGAAGATTGCTCTCAGTGGAGCCGGTGGCCAGCTAGGCTCGGTGGTGCGCGCCGCGTTGATCGCGCGCGGCACGCCGTTGCGCTCGGCCGCGGGCTCGAAAGCCCTCGTGCCGCTCGTGGAAGGCGAGGACGTGATGCACGGCGACCTGCGCGACCCTGCAGTCGTGGACCGGCTGCTGGCGGGTGTCGATGTGCTGATCCATTTCGCGGGTACGAGCGTGGAGCGGCCGCTGCCGGAGATCATCGAGAACAATCTGCGCGGGCTGGTCGAAGTCTATGAAGGTGCGCGCCGCCAGGGTGTGCGGCGCATCGTGTTCGCCAGTTCGAATCACGCCATCGGCATGTATCCCGTCACCGAACATCTCAGCCTCGACTGCGAGCTGCGCCCGGACGGTTTTTACGGTCTGAGCAAGGTGTGGGGCGAGGCGCTTGCCAGAATGTACTGGGACAAGCACGGTATCGAGAGTGTGTGCGTGCGCATCGGCAGCTGCCTCGAGCGGCCCACCGAGCCCCGGCATCTGAGCACCTGGTTCGGGCATCGCGATCTGCTGCATCTCCTCGACCGCTGTGTCGAGGCCGAGGACGTGGGCTTCCTGACCATCTGGGGTGTGTCGGCCAACACGCGAAGCTGGTGGGACAACAGCGCCGCCGCACGTCTGGGCTATCAGCCGACGCAAAACGCCGAAACCTACGCCGAAGAAATTCTTGCACGGCCGAATCCACTCGACGCGCTGGGCCAGCGTTTCCAGGGCGGCAGCTTTGTGGGTATCGACTATTCGCGCGATGATGCGGGCCCGGACGGCTCGGCCCATCCCGCAACGCGGCGCGTTTGAGCCGACGAGGATTACGAGGAGACGCAGCAATGAAAATCAAGGGCATCCGCTGGTGGATGGTCAGCCTGGTCGCGGCCGGGCTCATCATCAATTACCTCGCGCGCAATACGCTCTCAGTGGCGGCGCCGACGTTGATGAAGGACCTCCACATCACCACCGAGCAGTATTCGCACGTGGTCGTGGCGTGGCAACTTTGTTATGCATTCATGCAGCCGGTCGCCGGCTTTGTGCTCGATACCGTCGGCACCAAGATCGGCTTTGCGGTCTTCGCGCTGGCCTGGTCGCTGGCGTGCGCCGCGGCGGCGTGGTCGACGGGCTGGCGCAGCCTCGCGTTCTTCCGCGGCCTGCTCGGCATTGCGGAAGCGGCCGGCATTCCGGCCGGCGTCAAGGCGACGAGCGAGTGGTTCCCCGCCAAGGAGCGTTCGGTGGCGATCGGCTGGTTCAACATCGGCTCGTCGATCGGCGCGCTGCTGGCGCCGCCGCTGGTGGTCTGGGCATTGTTGCGCGGAGAGTGGCAGCTCGCGTTCGTGATCGTCGGCGTGGCCGGCATTGTCTGGAGCGTGCTGTGGATGGCGCTCTACAAGCATCCGCGTAAGCAGAAACTGTTGGGCGACGCCGAGCGCGACTACATTCTCAGCGGCCAGGAAGCGAAGCACAGCGACGCCGGCGCCGCCAGGCGCAGCTGGTTCGCCATGCTCGGCAGCCGCGACTTCTGGGCGATCGGCATTCCGCGCATTCTTTCCGAACCGGCCTGGCAGACCTTCAACGCATGGATTCCGCTGTACATGATGACCGAACGTCACATGAACCTGAAGGAAGTCGCGCTGTATGCGTGGATGCCGTTTCTGGCCGCCGATATCGGCTGCGTGCTGGGCGGCTATCTCAGCCCGCTGTTTCACAAGTACGCGAAGGTGTCGCTGTTCACGTCGCGCAAGATGGTGTTCGTGGTCGGCGCGCTGTGCATGATCGGGCCGGCCTGCGTCGGTCTGGTGGCGAGCCCTTATGTGGCGGTGGCGCTGCTGTGCGTCGGCGGGTTTGCGCATCAGACCTTGTCGGGCGCGCTTTACGCGATCACGTCCGATATGTTCGGCAAGAATGAAGTCGCCACCGCGACCGGCATGGGCGGCATGGCGGGCTATCTGGGTGCTGCGGCGTTCACGGCGCTGTTCGGCGTGCTGGTGACGCAGGTCGGCTACAGCCCGCTGTTCGTCGTGCTGGCGGTGTTCGACATCATCGCGGCCGCTGTGGTGTGCCTGCTGGCGAAGAGTGCCGACAAGACGCCCGAGCCGCGCTGGACGCCGGTGAGCGCGGTCGCGAAATGATGCTGGCCATGTTGGGATGACTAACACCCGGCGCTGATCGAGCGCGCCGTCAATAGAAAAATGGCGGCGCTTTCTGGCGCCGCCATTTTTGCTTGTGCTCACTGCGTTTCTTCAACGTTCACGGCTGGACGACGCTCGCGCTTCGCCCAGCCGTTCAACCCTCTACCGCTCAGCGTTTATCGACGACCGTCGTGTTGTATGTCGTCGCGCCGATCACCACGTTGTTCAACGTAATGCCGTTGACGTTGTACGCGTAAATCGGCCCGGGCGTTGTCGCGCTAGCGGGTCCGGCCGAGACCGCCGTGCCCAGATTGCAGTTCGAGATCGTCACGCCGGTGATCGGCGGAATGGTCGGTGTCGGCGCCGCGCCGTTGTAGTCGAACGCGACAGGCCCTTGAGCGACGATCGCCTGGAAGCACGAGCCGGTCACGCCGCCCACCGTCACGTTGCTCGCCGTCACGTTCGAAATGTTCACGTTCTGCACGACTGCCGGACGGATGCGAATCGCGTCGTTGGCCGGTTGATAGTCGCAGTCGAACGTGATCAGCCCGCCCTGTGCCGCCGACGGATTGGCGGCAGTCGCCGTTACGACGCCGAGCGGCACCGTGGCATTGATCGGGCTGCCGCTCAGCAACGCGCTGCCGTAGCCGCCGCCCTTGAGGCTGACGCCGTTGGGCAGCGTGACCGTATCGACGTAGAAGTTCTTCACGAAGCCGCCGCGATTCATGTTCGTCTTGATACGAATCGCGATGTTCAGCGGGTTGGTCGCCCAGTTCTGGTTCAGCATCTTCAGATTGCGCGCATAGATGTTCTGCACGCCGCCGCCCATTTCACTGCCGAGCGTGATGCCGCCGTGGCCGCTATTCATCGTGCAGTTCTGGATCACGTGATTCTGCGCGGGACCGTATTGTGTATCGAGATCCTTACCCGACTTGATCGCGATGCAGTCGTCGCCGGTGTTGAACGTCACGCTGTCGCAGAGCACGTTGTTGCACGCGTCCGGGTCGAAGCCGTCGTTATTCGGGCCAATGCTGTTGGTCGTCACGCCGCGAATCACGACGTTCTTGCAATCGGTCGGATGATGCTGCCAGAACGGTGTGTTGTTGGTGGTGTAGTTCTCCATCAACACATTCGTGCAGCCGAGGAACTCGACCATGCACGGACGCAGATAGTGGCCGACGCCGAACACGCGCTGCGCGATCGGCACGCCTGCCTCCGAGAGGGCTGGCAGATAGTTCTGGTCCTCCTGCCAGGGTGTCGTGGGGCTGGTCAGTTGCGCGTAGAGCGCGTCGGAAATGCCGGGTGCGGCAGTTTTCAGGTCGACGTTCTTCGGATTGAGATAGGCCTGCGACGGTGTCGACGAATTTACGCACCCGTACGCACCGTTGGATCCCTTGAAGGTCCACCAGCACGTCGCGGTGTTGCCGCTGCCGGCGAACGGCGTCATGGCCTGTCCGTTGAGCACCGAGCTCGCGTCTTCGCCGGTCAGTGCAATGTTGGTCTGGTTGCGCGCGTAGACGGGGGAGCCGTAATTCAGGCAGTCGTTCGCCTGCCAGCGGCTATAGAACAGGTTGCCGTTGGCGCCGCAGGCGACCGGGCCGTCCTTCGCGTAGTCCGCCGGGTTCGCGCTGAAGTAGATCGTGCAATTCGCGCTGAGGTGGAAGTTCACGTTGCTGAGCAGGACGATCGGTCCGGCGCAATACCACGTACCGGCCGGCACGACCACGCGTCCGCCGCCGGCGGCGTTGCAGGCCTGGATGGCGGCGAGAAAGGCAGGGCGGGAGTCGAATGAAGCAGCGGCGTTGGTGAGATTCGAACCTGGACTCGCGACGGACGCCGAGCCGGTGTACGGATTGGTCGCGGCGGCGACGGCGCACGGCGCGGCACCGTATTGCGTGACGACGAAGTCGCGTGCCGGGAACATCGACTGGGTAATGCCCTGCAAGGACGCGATGATTTGCGTCGCGGCGCCCGAGGTGCCCCAGATCGGATCCTGTACGACAGGCGGCGTGGTCGTGCCGCCGTTGACCGAGCCGCCGCAGGCGGATAGGCCGCCGAGCAGGGTCGCGCCCGCTGACGTTCCCGCCAGCACGATAAAGGCACGGCGAGCGGGCGAATTCGGTTCGGTCCGGCCGGGCGTTCCTGATATCGCACGCTTGCCGCTGTTTTTATCGATGATTGCCACGGTTGTCTCCTTGCCCTTTGCGGGCGTTGTTAAAAGTCGTTGCTATTCGGGTGGATACGACTTGTCGAAGGCGTTGTGTTAACGTAAGGTATCCTTAATATTCGTAAGAAAATTTTCCTGGTGGGAAATGGCGTAGCTTTGCTGACGCGTAGCGAAAAAGAAAGCGAACGCGCGCATGCGCCGCTGCGGCTTGCCTATTTGCATAAGGCAAGCGCAGCGGCGCCTGAAAGACAGACGTGCGGTTTAGGCCGGTTTTTGCCCGATCTCGTGATTGGCGAGGATTTCGAGCGCGCGCACCATCGCCGAGTGATCCCATGCCTTGCCGCCATGCGCGACGCAGGCATTGAACAGCGCCTGGCAGGTAGCGGTATTCGGTAGCGACACGCCGAGCGATTGCGCGGTCGAGAGCGCGAGGTTCAGATCCTTCTGGTGCAGCTCGATGCGAAAGCCCGGGTCGAAGGTGCGCTTGGTCATGCGCTCGCCGTGCACTTCGAGAATGCGCGAGGACGCGAAACCGCCCATCAGCGCTTCACGCACGCGCGCCGGATCGACGCCGGCTTTGGACGCGAGCAGCAGCGCTTCGCCGACAGCCTCGATCGTCGCGGCAACGATCACCTGGTTGGCCACCTTGCACACCTGGCCCGCGCCGACGCCGCCGATCAGCGTAACGTTCTTGCCCATCATGTCGAAAAGCGGCTTGACGCTCTCGAAGGTCGCCGATTCGCCGCCCACCATGATGGTCAGCGAACCGGCCTTGGCGCCGACTTCGCCGCCGGACACCGGCGCATCCATATAGTCCGCCCCGTGCTCGCGCACGCGCGCCGCGAACTCGCGCGTGGCCATCGGCGAAATGGAGCTCATGTCGACGACGGTTTGCCCCGCGCGCAGCGCGCCGGCGAGACCCTGATCGCCGAACAGCACGCGTTCCACATCGGGCGTATCCGGCACCATGATGAAAATCACGTCGGCATGCGCGGCGACGGCGGCCGGACTGTCGCACGCGACGGCGCCCGCCTGGATGAGATCGTCGGGCACGCCGCTGCGCGTGAACGCGGCCAGGGCGACGCCGTTCTTGAGAAGGTTGGCGGCCATGGGCTTGCCCATGATGCCGAGTCCGATAAAGCCTGCTTTTTGCATGGAATGCTCCGGAAATGTCGCGGCGGCCGGCTTACTGCTGGCCCGCCTGTTTCTGCATGAAGTGTTTTTGAACCGTCTGCGCGGCGCCTTTCAGCAGCCCCATGTCCGCGCACACCGCGACGACGCGGCAGCCCATCGCGATGTAGCGCTCCGCGTCGGCCTGGACCGGGGCGAGGATGCCGCTCGGCTTGCCCGCGGCGTGCGCGCGTTCGAACACGTGCGCGATGGCCTGCTGCACGTCGGGGTGACTCGGGTTGCCGATATGGCCATAGGCGGCCGCGAGGTCGGATGGTCCGACGAACACGGCGTCCACGCCGTCCACGGCGAGAATGTCGTCGATCGCTTCGACCGCCTTGCGGCTTTCGATCTGCACGATGACGCAGACGTTGTCATTGGCAATGTCGAAGTAATCGGCCACGGTCGCGTAGCGATTGCCGCGCTGGCTCACCGAAACGCCGCGAATACCCTGCGGCGGGTAGCGCGTGGCGGCGACGGCGCGAGCCGCGTCTTCGGCGCTGTCGACGAACGGCACCAGGAAATTCGAGAAGCCGCTATCGAGCAGTCGCTTGATGAACACGCTGTCGTTGGCCGGCGGCCGGACGACCGGCGCGCTCGCGCTGTCCTTGAGCGCCATCAGTTGGGGGATCAGCGTCAACACGTCGTTCGGCGCGTGCTCCGCATCCAGCAGCATCCAGTCGAAGCCGATCACGCCGAGCAGTTCGGTCACGATCGGACTGGCGAGCGACGCCCAGCAGCCGATCAGGGTTTCGCCGCCGCGCACCGCGCGGCGAAAACTATTAGGTAGGGGCTGGTAGGGCGTGACGGCAGGCATGGGCTGATTTCCTCGAACGACGATGGATCGGGCAAGCTGCGACGACGGCAAAACGATAGTTATAGGTCGTCGTATGTCTAGGTTTCAGATTAGCACCGACCTCGCCGGTTGTAACGGCCACGTAAACCCGAATTCCTTGCGGGGCAAGCGTTTCCGGTTGCGCGTGTACCCCGCAATGTTGTAGGATGACCTATATCTTAGGTCTTTATCCAAGGAAAGCGAAATGTCTATTACCGGCGAAATGCTGATCGGCCGCAAAACGGTGCGCGGCGAGGAAAAACCATTGCATGCGTTCAATCCTGCCACGGGATCGGACATCGCGGAGCCGGTTTTCGGCAGCGGCTCGGTTGCCCACGTCGGCGAGGCCTGTGAACTCGCGCGGCAGGCCTTCGATCCGTACCGCCAGTTGCCGCTCACGGTGCGCGCCGAATTTCTCGAGCGCATCGCCGACGGCATCACGGCATTGGGCGATGCGCTGATCGAGCGCGCGCAACAGGAGTCGGGCTTGCCGAAGGCGCGTCTCGAAGGCGAGCGCGGCCGCACTACCGGGCAGCTCAAACTGTTCGCGCAAGTCGTGCGCGCCGGTCAGTGGCTCGCCGCCACGCTCGATTCGCCGCTGCCGGAGCGCAAGCCGTTGCCGCGTTCCGACCTGCGTATGCAAAAGATCCCGCTCGGCCCGGTCGCGGTGTTCGGCGCCAGCAATTTCCCGCTCGCGTTTTCGGTGGCCGGCGGCGACACGGCGGCGGCGCTCGCGGCCGGTTGTCCGGTAGTGGTGAAGGCGCACCGCGCTCACCTTGGCACCTCGGAGATGGTCGGCCGTGTGATCCAGCGTGTCGCGCAAGAGATGGATTTGCCCGAAGGCGTGTTCTCGCTGATCGTCGGCGCGGGGAATTCCGTTGGCGAAGCGTTGGTCGCGCATCCGGCGATCAAAGCGGTCGGTTTCACCGGTTCGCGCGCGGGCGGCACCTCGCTGATGCGCGTGGCGGCGGCGCGTGCCGAACCGATTCCCGTCTACGCGGAAATGAGCAGCATCAATCCGGTGTTCCTTCTGCCGAACGCGCTGGCTCAGCGCGGCGAGAGCATTGCGCGCGGCTTCGTCGATTCGCTGGTGCTCGGCGCCGGTCAGTTCTGTACCAATCCGGGTCTCGCGATTGCCGTGGACAGCGACGCGCTCAAGGGCTTCGTCGCAACCGCGTCCGACGCACTGAGCGGCAAGCCCGCGCAAACCATGCTGACGTCCGGCATCCACGCTGCTTATGAAGAGGGCGAAGGCAAGCTGGCTGCGACCAAAGGCGTGGAAGCCGTGGCGCACGGCGTGGAAGCAAGCGGCCCGACGCAGGCTCGCGCGGCGTTGTTCGTAACCGATGCACAGACGTTCCTCGCCACGCCGGCGCTGGAAGACGAAGTGTTCGGCCCGGCCTCGACCATCGTGCGTTGCAAGGACGAGCAGGAGTTGCTGGCGGTCGCCGAGCATTTTGCCGGTCAGTTGACCGCCACGGTGCAGATGGATAGCGCCGACCTTCCGGCGGCAAGGAAGCTGGTGCCGATTCTCGAGCGCAAGGCCGGCCGGATTCTGGTCAACGGGTTCCCGACGGGCGTCGAGGTGTCGCACGCGATGGTGCACGGCGGCCCGTTCCCGGCCACGTCCGATAGCCGTGCGACTTCGGTCGGCACGACCTCGATCGAGCGCTTCCTGCGCCCGGTGTGCTACCAGGATTTTCCGTCCGATCTGTTGCCCGAGGCGCTGACCGACAGCAACCCGCTGAACCTGTGGCGCCGCCGCGATGGCGAGATCGCGCGCAGCTGAATGCTGGGTGAGCCGCGATCAGTGATCGCGTGAAATGAAAAATGGCCGGGGTCAGTTCGATCCCCGGCCATTTCTCTTTGCGTTCACGGCGACTGACTGCGCCATGACTTTGCGGCGACGAAGCGGATCAGCTATTCGCCTCGGCGGCTTCGTTCGCACGCCGCAAGCGCTCGCGGCTGTTGGACAGATGCATGCGCATGGCCGCGCGCGCACCTTCCGCGTCATGCCGCGTGATCGCTTCGAGAATGCTTTCGTGTTCCAGGTTTACGAGCGACAGATACGCGTCCGGTTCCGCGCGCGCAATGCCCGCCGAATCGAGCCGGTTACGCGGAATCAGCGCGCTGCCCATTTGCGTGAGGATGTCGACGAAATAACGGTTGCCGGTCGCGCGCGCCACCGAAATATGAAATTGCAGATCGGCGTCGACGCTATCCAGCCCGTTGTGGCGCGTGGCTTCGATCGCGTCGAGCGCGGTGCGCATGCGCGCGAGGTCATCCGGCTTGGCGCGCTGGGCGGCGAGCCCCGCGCATTCCGTTTCGAGGCTGATGCGCAGTTCCAGGATCGACAACACGTCGCGCAAGGTGGTGGCGGGCACCATGTCGATGCCCAATTTTTCGCGCTGCGGCTCCAGCACGAAACTGCCGATGCCATGCCGCGTCTCGATGATTTTGCCTGCCTGCAAGCGCGAAATCGCTTCACGAATGACGGTGCGGCTCACGCTCAGCGTGACCATGAGCTGTGACTCGGTCGGCAGCTTGTCACCGGGTTTCAGGGCGTTGGAGGCAATCTGCTCGGTGACGTAGCTGACGACGAACTCGGCAAGATTACGAGCGCGTCGTGGCGGTGCTGCGGATGCCAGTGGTGTAGCCATCGAAAACGCCCCTTGAATCAGATAGTTGCGAACACTTCATGCGTTTCATTATACCGTCGTCTGACGACTGATTATATAGAGGCCGAATCATTTTGCGTGGCGGCGCTCGGCGTGGCATTGGTGCGCTGTCCGGGGCGTCTCGCGCTGCGGCGGCGTCTGTTTCGCCGCCGCAGGGAAGTACGATAACTGCGACGACAACCCCACCGCTAACCGCACCGATAAGCGCCGCATCTTTAGCGCGGGCGCAACTCGACCCGTTTGATGTCTTTCACGATCACGAGATAGCTGAACACCGTGAGCAGGGCGTTGATGCCGACGAACACCAGCGCGCCGTTGAACGACCCGGTCTTCGCCACGAGATAGCCGATCACGATCGGCGTGACGATGCCGGCCACGTTGCCGAACATATTGAAGATCGCGCCGGACAGGCCGAGCGCTTCCTTCGGCGACGTGTCGGCGACCACGGCCCAGCCGAGCGCGCCGATGCCTTTGCCGAAGAACGCAAGCGACATGAGGGCGACGACGACCCAATCGGTCGTCACATAGTTGCAGCCGATGATGCACACCGACAGCAGCATGCCGCCGACGATCGGCACCTTGCGCGCGATCGTGAGCGAATGGCCGCGCCGGATCAGCCCGTCGGACAGGATGCCGCCGAGCACGCCGCCGGAGAATCCGCAGATCGCGGGCAGCGAAGCCACGAGGCCCGCTTGCAGGATCGTCATGCCGCGCGCCTGCACGAGGTAGATCGGAAACCAGGTGAGGAAGAAGTAGGTCAGCACGTTGATGCAGTACTGCGCGAGATAGACGCCGAGCAGCATACGATTGCCCAGCAGTTGGCGAACCAGATGCCAGCCCCCGGTATTTTCGATGTTGTCGGCGGCGCGGGCTTTCTTCTGCCCGTTGATCACGCCGCCGCCCTGTTCGATGTACTCCAGTTCGGCGCGCGACACACGCGGATGATCGGCGGGGTTCTTCATCACCTTCAACCAGGTGAGCGCGAGCAGAAGGCCCGTCACGCCCATCACGACATACACCATGTGCCAGCCGAACGCGTGGGTGAGCCACGCCATCAGCGGCGTGAACACGACCGCCGCGAAGTATTGTGCTGAATTGAAAATGGCCGACGCCGTGCCGCGTTCGTTGGTCGGGAACCAGCTCGCCACCACCTTGGCATTGGCCGGAAAAGCCGGCGATTCGGCCGCGCCCATCGCGAAGCGCAGCACGAACAGCGCGGTGACGGCCGCCGCTGCGCTGCCCAGCAAACCGATGGAGCTTTGCAGCAGTGTGAAGAGCGACCAGAAGAAAATGCTCGCGGCGTAGACGCGCCGCGCGCCGAAGCGATCCAGCAGCCAACCGGCCGGCAGTTGCGACAGCACGTAAGCCCAACTGAACGCGGAGAAGATGTAGCCCATGCGGATCGCGTCGAAGCCGAACTCGGCGCGCATGGCCGAGCCGGTGACCGAGAGCGTGGCGCGGTCCGCGTAGTTGAAGGTCGTGATCAGAAAGATCAGCAGCAGGATCGCGTAGCGAACTCGAGTGCGCTTCGCGACGTGGGTGGCACTCGCCGTGCGGCTCATTTCCATGGACATCTCCTGAAGTTCTTATGCTTGGGAGCAGGCTCCCGGGCGTCGCGGCGCAACGAGCCGCGGGCCTCGTCGATACTGGCGTGCGATACAAAAACGCCCGGCGACGTTGCCGTCCCGGGCGCTCTTTGCGGTGCCGTGTGCGCGGCGATCGTTCGCACGGCCGCCGGGTGTTGTATGCGCCTGATACGCCGGCCGGATTACTGCGGGCCGAGCGTCTTGATGAGCGCGTCCAGCCTGGCCATTTCTTCTTCCGTCAGATCGGTCAGCGGTGCGCGGACCGGACCGGCGCTGTGGCCGACCAGCTTCGCGCCCGCCTTGACGATGCTGACCGCGTAGCCTGCGCGGCGGTTGCGAATGGCCAGGTACGGCAAGAAGAACTCGTCGATCAGTTTGCCGACGGTCGCGTGATCGTCTGCAGCGATCGCACGGTAGAAGTCCATCGCGGTCTTCGGAATGAAGTTGAACACCGCCGACGAATACACCGGCACGCCAAGCGCCTTGTACGCGGCGGCATAGACTTCCGCGGTCGGCAGGCCGCCGAGATACGAGAAGCGGTCGCCAAGGCGGCGGCGGATCGACACCATGTTCTCGATCTCGCCCACGCCGTCCTTGAAGCCGATCAGGTTCGGGCAGCGCTCGGCCAGCCCTTCGAGCATATCGGCGTTAAGCTTGGAGTTCGCGCGGTTATAGATGATCACGCCCATGTTCGGCACGGACTTGCAGACTTCTTCCGCATGCGCGGCGATGCCTTCCTGGCAGGCTTCCGTCAGGTAATGCGGCATCAGCAGAATGCCGTTCGCGCCATGACGTTCGGCTTCCTGGGCGTAGGCGATCGCAACACGCGTCGGGCCGCCCGCGCCGGCAAGAATCGGCACCTTGCCTTTGCAGACTTCGGTGGCGGTGCGCACCACGTTCGAATAGTCGTTGTGCGTGAGCGAGAAGAATTCGCCCGTGCCGCCGGCCACGAACAGTGCCGACGCGCCGTAAGGAGCGAGCCATTCGAGGCGCTCGGCATACGTGTCGGCGCGGAAATCACCGTGTTCGTCGAAGTCGGTAACGGGGAAGGACAGGAGGCCTTCGGAAACGATCTGCTTGAGTTCCTGCGGTGTCGTCATGATGAGTATCCAGAGCGTCGGAATAGTTCGCGGATGGTTCCGCGGAGGGTTCGATCAGTAGAAGTGGAGATTTCTTATACGTCATCGTACAACAAGAATTTCGGTAACTCAACGGTCATTTCGCAGCATAATGCTTGTCCTAGGGTAAATACGGAACGTCTGCGCAATCTTTCATGTTGTAGGATGACGTATGAATAGTCGGCGCGACAGGCGTGCAGCGCCATAAGGATCGATGCAATGGAACAATCTCCGCTCTACATTCGCGTTCACCCCAATGACAATGTCGCGATCGTCGTCAACGACGGCGGTCTGGGTGAGGGCGCGGTATTTCCCGATGGTCTGGCACTGCGCGAGCGCGTGCCGCAAGGGCACAAGGTCGCGCTGGCCGATCTGGCCGAGGGCGACGAAGTCATCCGCTATAACGTGGTGATCGGCTATGCGCTCAAGGCGTTGCCGAAAGGCAGCTGGATCAACGAACATGTGATCCGCATGCCGAGCCCGCCGGGACTCGAGGATCTGCCGATCGCCACGATCAAGGCGCCGGAAATGCCGCCGCTTGAGGGCTACACCTTCGAGGGCTACCGCAACGCGGACGGCTCGGTCGGCTCGCGCAACATTCTCGCCATTACGACCACGGTCCAATGCGTGGCCGACGTGGTCGAGCATGCGGTCACCCGCATCAAGGCCGAGTTGCTGCCCAAGTACCCGAATGTCGACGACGTGGTGAGCCTCGGCCACACCTATGGCTGCGGTGTCGCCATCGACGCGCCCGACGCGATGGTGCCGATCCGCACCGTGCGCAATATCAGCCTGAATCCGAATTTCGGCGGCGAGGTGATGATGGTCAGCCTCGGCTGCGAGAAGCTGCAGCCCGAACGCCTGATGCCGCCCGGCACGATTCCGATCGCGGCGGCCGCGAACGTGGCGGAAGTCGCCGACATCGGCGATATCGAGGCTGATCTGAACGGCGACGTCGTGGTGCTTCAGGACGACGCGCACGTCGGCTTCCAGTCGATGATCGAGTCGATAATGAGAATGGCCGAGGGTCATCTGAAGCGGCTCAACAATCGCCGTCGCGAAACTTGCCCGGCGTCCGATCTGGTGGTCGGCGTGCAATGCGGCGGCAGCGACGCGTTTTCCGGACTGACCGCGAATCCCGCGGTGGGCTTCGCGACCGACCTGCTGGTGCGTGCCGGCGCGACGGTCATGTTCTCCGAAGTCACCGAAGTGCGCGATGGCGTCGATCAGTTGACGGCGCGCGCGGCGAACGCGGAGGTCGCCGCGGCGATCATCCGCGAGATGCAGTGGTACGACGATTATCTGAAGCGCGGCGGCGCGGACCGCAGCGCCAACACCACACCGGGCAACAAGAAGGGTGGCTTGTCGAACATCGTCGAAAAGGCGATGGGCTCGATCATCAAGTCCGGTAATTCGGCCATTTCCGGTGTGTTGTCGCCGGGCGAAAAGGTCAAGCAGAAAGGCCTGATCTATGCGGCTACGCCGGCGAGCGATTTCATCTGCGGGACGTTGCAGGTGGCGGCCGGTATCAACCTGCACGTATTCACCACCGGACGCGGCACGCCCTATAGCCTCGCCGAGGTGCCGGTCATCAAGGTCGCAACGCGCTCGGACCTCGCGCGCCGCTGGCATGACCTGATGGACGTCAACGCCGGCACCATCGCGACCGGCGCGGCGAGCATCGAAGAGGTGGGCTGGGAATTGTTCCGTCTGATGCTCGACATCGCCAGCGGGCGCAAGCAAACGTGCGCGGAAAAACTCAAGCTCCACAATGCGCTGGTGCTGTTCAATCCCGCGCCGGTGACCTGATCGGCTCGCTCGACACACCAGGTCTGCATGCATCATGCAGACCTGATCGCATTCACACCACAATAGAAACATGACTGACTCGAACCTCGATCGCGGCGCCGCACAGAAACCCTTCCGCCGTCTGCTGCTGACTGGCGCGGCGGGCAACCTGGGCAAGCAATTGCGTGGCGCGCTCGCCGCGTGGGCTGATATCGTGCGCGTCTCGGATATCGCGCCGCTCGGCGACGTGGCGGCCCACGAAGAATCCGCGAGCGTCGATCTCGCGGACGAAGCCGCCGTTCACGCGCTGCTCGAAGGCGTGGACGCGGTGATTCACCTCGGCGGCATTTCCGTCGAGGCGCCGTTTGAAGATCTGCTCGAAGCGAATATTCGCGGCCTGTACAACCTCTATTCGGCTGCGCAGAAGCAGGGCGTGAAGCGCATCGTGTATGCGAGCTCGAATCACGCGGTGGGCTTTCATCCGGTGACGGAGGTGGTCGATGTCGACGCGCCGTTGCGTCCCGATAGTCTGTACGGCGTGACGAAGTGCTTCGGCGAATCGTTGTCGCGATACTACTTCGATCGTTTCGGTCTGGAGACGGTGTGCCTGCGGATCGGCTCGTCGTTCGAGCAGCCGAAGAATCCGCGCATGCTCGTCACGTATCTGAGCTATCGCGACTTCATCGAGTTGGTGCGCTGCTCGCTCTTCACCAACCGCGTGGGCCACGCGATCGTCTACGGCGTCTCCGATAACCGGACCAAGTGGGTGGATAACACCAAAGCGGCGTTCCTCGGCTTTCGTCCGCAGGACAGTTCGATCGAATTCGAGCATCTCTTTCCGGTCGCCGCACCCACGACCAACCTCGACGATCCGACGCAGCGTTTTCAAGGCGGCCCATTCGTGCTGGCCGGCCCGATGGAGCCGAAGCGGTGAGCGCCGCAGCGAACCCGCGAGTGGAGCGGGTGGAGGCAGCGGGACAGGCACCGGCCTCCGTTGGCGAAAGCCCGGTGTGGCGCGTGGCGGAACAGGCGCTCTACTGGGTGGACATTCCGGCGCAAAAGATCGTGCGGCTACACGTCGATTCGGGTAAGCGCTCCGAATGGCGGTTGCCGGAGAAAGTGGCGTGCATTGCGTTCGATCAGCGCGGTACGGTGCTGGCCGGTTGCGAGACCGGGCTTTTCGCCGTCGCGCTCACTGAGGGTTCGGCTGACGGCGAACCCGTGCAGGTGACAGGGCGCAAGCTCGCCGCGCCGGACTTCCCATGCGACGACATGCGTTTCAATGACGGCCGTTGCGACCGCCAGGGGCGCTTCTGGTCCGGCACGATGGTGCAGGACATGGCAGCGGCCAAGCCGGCCGGCGCGCTCTATCGATTCGACGGGCGCGGTGTGCTGTCCGCGCCGGTCGTCGACGCGCTCATCACGCAGAACGGCCTCGCGTGGTCGCCGGAAGGTACGACCATGTACCTGTCGGACTCGCATCCTTTGCGCCGGCAGATCTGGGCATTCGACTTTGACATCGAAACCGGCGAGCCGCGCAACCGTCGCGTGTTCGCCGATCTGAATCATCATGCGGGCCGTCCTGACGGCGCAGCGGTAGATGCCGACGGCTGCTACTGGATTTGCGCGAACGACGCCGGCCTGTTGCTGCGCTTTACGCCACAAGGGAAGCTCGACCGGCAGATTGCCGTGCCGGCCACCAAGCCGGCGATGTGCGCCTTCGGTGGGCGCGATCTGGATACGCTGTTCGTGACGTCGATCCGTCCCGCGAACGCGAGCGAGCACGACGGCCATCTGTTCGCCGTGCGGCCTGGCGTAACCGGGTTGCCGGAACCGGAGTTCGCGGGTCAGCTGTAAGCGGAGCGTATTGGAGCAAGGCGCCGGACATGACGACATGTCCGGCGCCTTTGTTTTGGCTACTTCGATTCGTCACTCGTCGTACAACATTGTGGTGGAAAGGCGACGGTCGCCCCGCGGTGCGGCCGCGGAAAATAGCTTTTGGCGACGCTGGTCTCCGCATCGGCAAGGCCGCGCCGGCTGGCGCTTAGCCTCAGCATGCGATCGATCGGTCATCCCTGCCGACGTCTCTGCGGTGCGGGTAAATACCGTCTGTACAACTCAAACCGCCTTTTATAGACTTCATATGTCGTCGTACAACATATAAGCCCAAACAAATTCCTTTCTGTGAGTTTCAGGTTATTCGGTATGAGGCGGACAACGTCTCGTGCGCGATGACTCGCGCGCGAGGCGCAAGCCGAGCAGTTGAAGCAAAAGTAAAAGAGTCGAGTTGTCTGACAGGAGTGCTGAGTATCTGCGCCGGGGAAGTTGCACAGACCAGCACGGCAAAGCGCGCGTGACCACCAGCGGTGGCGGGTGCCGAGCCGGGAGACGCAGCAAAACCATGTCGCATCCGAAGGCGGTCACCCGTAAGCGGCCCTCCGCAGGCGGCCCCCGCAATCGATTGGATGGTCAATTTTTCAAGGAATTTCACGATGAACAAGAAGTTTGCCTTTTCCCGTGTTTCGATGATCGTCGCGGCTTCGGCGCTGGCCTTCAGCACCGTGTCGGCACAAGCGCGTGTGTTCCGCGTGTCGGACGTGCATGGCGACACCTATCCGACCAACATGGCCGTGAAATACATGGGAGAGCAGATCAAGAAGGCAACCGACGGCAAGGACACGGTGAAGGTCTTCGGCAATAGCGCACTGGGTTCCGAGAACGACACGATCGATCAGGTGCGCATCGGCGCATTGGACATGGCGCGCGCCAACGGCGCGGCTTTCAACGAAATCGTTCCTGAATCGATGATCCCGTCGCTGCCTTTCCTGTTTCGCGACATCGACCATTTCCGCAAAGTGATGTACGGCCCGGAAGGCCAGAAGATTCTCGACGCTTTCAAGGCGAAGGGCATGATCGCGCTGACGTTCTACGAGAGCGGCGCGCGTTCGATCTACACCAAGAGGCCGATTCACACGCCCGCTGACATGAAGGGCCTGAAGGTTCGCGTGCAGCCGTCCGATCTGATGGTCGACGAAATCCGCGCAATGGGCGGCACGCCCACGCCGATGCCGTTCGCCGAGGTCTACACGGGCCTGAAGACGGGTCTGGTGGATGCCGCTGAAAACAACCTGCCGTCGTACGAAGAAACCAAGCACTTCGAAGTCGCGCCGGTCTACTCCGAAACCCAGCATTCGATGACGCCGGAAGTGCTGGTGTTCTCGAAGAAGGTGTGGGACACGCTGTCGCCGCAGGAACAGGAAATCATCAAGAAGGCTGCCGCCGACTCGGTGCCGTACTACCAGAAGCTGTGGACCGCGCGCGAAGCCGACGCGAGCAAGACCGTCACGAAGGGCGGCGCGACCATCGTCGGCGCGTCGCAGATCGATCGTGCCGCGTTCGTCAAGGTCATGCAACCGGTCTGGGCAAAGTACGAAAAGACCCCGCAAATGAAGCAGATCGTCGACGAAATCCAGGCAGTCAAATAAGGTTCGCCTGAAAGGAAGCAACGCAGCGGCGCGAAGGGCTCGCGAGAAGAGTCGTGAGCGCTGCCGCTGCGCGCTTCCTGAACTGAAGAGTCGAACAGGATTGCTGACTAATAAAGACAGGTCGGTCGTATGCAAGGATGGGGTCAATGAGTTTCATAAAGCGCCCAAATGATTTTCTGTTCCGCGCGCTGGTTGTCGTAGCGTCGGTGAGTCTCGCCGTGCTGAGCCTGCTGGTGATCTACAGCGTCGTGATGCGCTACGTATTCAGCGATGCACCGGATTTCGTCGAGCCCATCGCGCTTCTGCTGGTGATCGTGATCGCCATGTTCGGCGCCGCGCTCAAAGTGCGCGAAGGCGGCCATATCGGGCTCGACTCGCTCGTCAAGAAATTGCCGCCGAAGGGTCAACTCGTCGCGACGGCCTTTCAGCACATTTGCCTGATCACGTTCGCGGTAGCGGTTTTCTTCGGCTGTCTGCAGATGGTGGAGGCCACCATGGAAGACCGCATTCCCATTATTGGCTTGCCTGAATCTTTGCGTTATTGCATCCCGGTTTTTGCCAGCGTCTGCATTGCAATGTTCTCGCTAGAGAACCTGCTCGCGCTTTTTGCACAGAAACAAAAATAGAGCAATCATGGAACTCGCCATCCTCTCCGTCAGTTTCCTTGTCTTTCTTCTTCTCGGCGTTCCTGTTTCATTCGGGCTAGGGCTTTCGTGCGTCCTGACCTATCTGTACGAGGGTTTGCCGGCGGCCACCGCCATGCAGTCGATGATCTCGGGGATCAACGGCTTTTCGTTTCTCGCGGTCCCGTTCTTCATTCTGTCCGGTGAGCTGATGCTGCACGGCGGCATTGCGGACCGCATCCTGCGTTTCGCGCAAGCCACGGTCGGGCATTTCCGCGGCGGTCTCGGCATGGCCAACGTGGTCGCCTGCACGTTGTTCGGCGGGGTCTCCGGTTCGCCCTCGGCGGACACGTCGGCGATGGGCGGCGTGGTCATTCCGTTGATGAAGCGTGAAGGCTACAGCGCGGCCTATGCGGTCAACGTTACTACGCACTCGTCGCTGGCAGGCGCGTTGATGCCGACGTCGACCAACATGATCATCTACGCATTCGCGGCGCAGGGTATCACCGGCACGTTGAATGGACACCCGATGAGCGGCGTCTCGATCGGCGATCTGTTGTTTTCCGGTCTGCTGCCGGTGCTGTGGGTGATGGGTTTCGTGCTGGTCGCCGCGTACTGGCAAGCGGTCAAATACGGTTATCCGCGCCGTCCCGACGGCTCGACGGAACTGCAGCGATTCCCCGGCTGGTTCGCCGTGGCCCGCACATTCCTTGGCGCATTGCCCGGCTTGATGGTGATTGCGATCATTCTGGTCTGCGTGGCAAAGGGCATTGCGACCGCGACAGAAGCCGCTGCAATCGCCGTGTTTTATTCGCTGGTGCTGACGATCGTCGTGTATCGCTCGATGACGATGAAGAAGCTGTTTCACGCGCTCTCCAAGGCTGCCAAGACGACCGGCGTGGTGCTGCTGCTGATCGGCGTGTCGAACATGCTGCGCTACCAGATGGCGTATCTGGAGATTCCGGACGCGATCGAACACATGCTCGACGGCGCGACCAGCCTGCCGTGGCTGATGCTGCTGTACATCAACCTGATCCAGATTTTCCTCGGCACGTTCGTCGATATGGCGGCGCACATCCTGATCACCACGCCGCTGTTCCTGCCGATGGCGATGCACGCCGGCGTCGGCCCGGTGCAGTTCGGGATCATGATCCTGCTGAACTGCGCATTGGGTCTGGTGCACCCGCCGATCGGCTCGGTGCAGTTTATTGGCTGCGCGATTGGCAATGTGTCGATTGGTGAAACTACCAAGGTGGCGTGGCCGTATTACCTGGCTATCTTCAGCGCGATCAACATCGTCACTTATGTACCGATGTTTTCCACGTGGTTGCCTAGCCTGATCAATGGTCACCCGGTATTTTGAAATCCTTGATTAGCGTCCCGAAGAATATGCCCTTTGGGGGCGCCCGGCGGCGCTCGTACAGTGCGGCAAACAAAGAATAATCTTTTAAAGAGGAGCAGAAATGAAAAAGGCACTAGCAACCTCGGCCCTTGGGTTGGTCGCCCTCGGCGCACACGCTCAGAGCAGCGTGACGTTGTACGGGATCGTAGACGCGGGGATCGGTTATCAGAGCAGTCAGACGACGCTCGGCTCGACCTCCGGTGGCCGTTCGGTTGTGAAAATGGTCAACGGGGTCTGGGCTGGCAGCCGCTTCGGCCTGAAGGGCTCGGAGGATCTGGGTGGCGGCACCAAGGCGATCTTCCAGTTGGAAGAGGGCTTTAACAGCGCAACCGGCGCACAGTCCGTCTCCGGCCTCGGGTTCAACCGTCAGGCTTATGTCGGCGTGGCCAACGCCAGCTACGGTACGTTCACGGCCGGCCGCCAATATACGTCGTACTACACGATGCTCTCGCCGTATAGCCCGACCACGTGGCTGACGGGCGCATACGGCGCGCACCCGGGCGACATCGACTCTCTGGATACGCTGTACCGCGCGAATAACTCGCTGGTGTACACGTCGCCGAACCTGTACGGCCTGACGGCTAGCGGCTCGTATTCGCTGGGCGGCGTGCCGGGCAGCTTCAACGCCGGTTCGACGTGGAGCGCTGCGTTGCAGTACCTGAATGGTCCGTTCGGCATTGCGGCCGGCTTCCAGCGCATCAACAACTCGACGCCTGGCGGCGGCGCATGGGGCGCTGACTCCACGACGTCCAACAACGGCGCTCAGGCTGGCGTGTCGGGCATCAACAACGGCTATCAGCGCGCCCAGGCTCAGCAGCGCGTGGCGGTGACGGGTGGCTATACCTTCACCCCGCAGTGGGATGTGTCGTTCTCGTACTCGAACGTGCAGTACATTCCGGGTATCAACTCGCCTTTCCACACCACGGCGATCTTCAACACAGGCGGCGCCGTGCTGCACTTCAAGCCTTTGACGGCACTGGACCTCGCTGCGGGCTACAGCTATACGCGCGCTACCAAAGCGAACGGCATCACGAGCTCGGCTAGCTATCAGCAGTTCAACCTGTCGCAGTACTACAGCCTCTCCAAGCGCACCGGTCTGTACGCGCTCGAGGCGTATCAACGCGCAGGCGGCCAGACGCTGGGCACGAACGGCGTGAGCATCATCAATGCAACGGCTGATATCGGCGACGGTCAGAATAGCGCGCCGTCCTCGTCGCGTAGCCAGTTTGCCGCGGGCGTGGGCATCATCCACAAGTTCTGATGGCGTAACCCAGTGGCGGTGTGTTGCTACGCCGCCACGGCGGCGCGTTTTTTAACGCGCGTCGCCGGGCAGCACAGGCTGCGCGCGCAATGCGCGCAGCCTCTTCGACGACGCCGGCCGCCTGGCATTGCGCGCGTCGGACCAGCCGGCGCGTACGGCGCGCTTCGCCTTCACGCGTCAGACCACAAACGCCCACCCGTTGCCCAGTTTTCGCGCTTCACGTCGGTGAGAATGATCTCCACCGAGTTGGCCTCGACGCCAAGCGATTCACAGGTCGCTTTGGTAATGGCTTCGACGAACTGGCGTTTCTGTTCCACCGAGCGGCCTTCGAAGAGTTCGATATGAAACGTGGGCATGGGGTGACTCCGTATAGGGATGGGTTTGAGGTGAGCGTGAGGCGAATTCAAGTGCGATAGCCGGGATCGAGCCTGTCGAGTTTGCGCAGCAGGGCAGGCCATTCGAGTGCGCCTTCAATGGCGCCGCCGTCGTAAAGTTGTTCCGCGGTGCGTGCGGCGACTGCATCGCTCGGCACGACGAGTTCCGCGCCGCATGTTTGCGCTTGCAACTGGATCTCGCATGCCTTGAGCAGTGTTGCCATCAGCACATAGGCTTCCGCGACGGTGCGCCCAACGGTCAGCGTGCCGTGATTGCGCAATAGCATGGCGGGTTTGTCGGCGAGATGCGCGACGAGACGCTCGCCCTCCGCAGGCGTGAACGCAAGGCCTTCGTAAGCGTGATACGCGAGGTGGCCGTAAAAGCGCAGCGCATGTTGCGAAGCGGGCAGCAGGCCGGCCGGCTGAGCGGAAACCGCCACACCCGCCGTATTGTGCAAATGCATCACGCAGAACGCATCGGCGCGTGCCGCGTGAACCGCCGCGTGCAGCGCGAAGCCGGTCGCGTTCACCGCATGTTCGCTCGCGCCGACGATGTTGCCGTCTATATCGATCTTCACGAGGTTCGACGCGCGGACTTCATCGAAGGCGAGGCCGAATGGATTGATCAGGAAGTGGCCGGGCTCGCCCGGAACGCTCGCCGAGATATGCGTGTAGATCAGATCGTCCCAGCCGTTGAGCGCCGCGAGCCGATAGGCGGCGGCGAGGTCGACGCGGGTTTGCCGCTCCGCATCGGACCTTGGCCCCGCTTCGGCGACGCGGCCGGCAGGGGTGTGAGTGAACGACATGACTGTCTCCTGAAATTTTTTCAGCGCCGCGGCGCATGCATGGCGCTGCCCGACGGCCTAACTCACGCGGCTGGCCGGACCCGGAGTCGCCGCGCTGCGCACGGCGTCGATCCGCTGCGCCGGTTCGGCGACCGCGACGCCATGCGCCGCGCGCTGCCTGAGCCATTGCACGCTCCACGTCGCGAGGACGAAAGGCGCTGTCATAACCGGCCAGCCGATGTGGGCGGCCGCCGCTTGCAGCACGACCGACAGGGCCACACCGCCGAGCATCGTAACGACACCGCAGTCGGCAAGCGCTAGCGCGGTCAGCGCGCCGTTGAATCCTAACAGGCCTGCATCGAACGAGCTTGCCGTCGCGCCAAGCATCAGATGCGCGACGCTCGCGAACCCCGCGCCGATCAACGCCCGCAACGCATGCTTGCGTGACGAAGCCGCGATCCCGATCAACACCAGCAAGCCAGGCAGTGCGTCTGATGCGAAGCCGGTTTGTGCGAAACCGGCGAGCAGGCCGCCGCCCCATTGCAGCGCGCTCGATGCGGGCGTCGCGGCCACGCTTGCCGGTTGCGCGTTCGCCGCGACTAACGGCAGCCAAAGCCAGCTGATGATCAGACACGGGCTTGAAAAAAAGCCGAGCCCGCGCGCGCGCAGCATGCGCGACCATGGCTCCAGAAGCCATGCCGTGGCGGTGGCGGCGAGAATCGCCACCGCGGCGGCGGTGGCATTGTCGGCGATGAAGTTGAAGGCGGCGAGACCCGCCAGCGCGCCGTTGAAGCCGTGCAAGCCGGCACGCGTATCATCCTCGCGATATCCGGCCAGGACTGCGCTCACATTGGCCGCAACTGCACCCATGAGCGCGGCGCAAGCGAGGCGCGGGTCGTCGAGAAGCCATGCGCCGAGCAGGCACGCGCCGGTGAAGGCGTTCGGTTGTAGCACGATCTGGCCGAGACTGCGCAAGAGCGTGCGCAAGGCGGCGGATTGAGCTTCGGTCGCGGCGGCGTGCATGAGGTGAAGGCGGCGTGATGTCGATGAGGCGCAAATCCCGGGCGCGCACGGCAAGCGCGCCGGCAGGAGAACTGGGAATGGCGAGGATAGGCCAGCTACGGCGCGCCGTGCATCGCCATGCTTGATAGTGGCTATTTGCGACACTGGCCACGCCACGGCGTGTCGGTGAGCCGAAAGCTTTCGCGCTAGGATAGTAGCCCGGCGTGCAGGCTGCGCCGTTTCACGAGGAGACAGTCAGATGCGTGAGGTACGGTGGGCATCGGAAGAGGGCGACGGCATCGAACATCTGGCGTTCGATGCGCATGAGGATGGCTTCGCGGTAGAAAGCGTGCTGGTCGGGCAGCGCTATGGGAAGCCGTATGGGCTGCACTACAAGGTGCGTTGCGACGCGCAATGGCACACGCGCTTTGCGTGGCTGAAGATCGTCGGCGGCGGCGAACTGGAATTGCATGGCGATGGCGAGGGCCACTGGCGCGATGGCCACGGTCTTGCACTGAGTGCGATCGAAGGTTGCATCGACATCGATATCGCCGCCACGCCGTTCACCAACACGCTGCCGATTCGCCGTTTGCAACTGGCCGAGGGCGAGCGCCGGCCCATTTCGGTAGCGTATATCTCGACGCCGGATTTGCAGGTCACGCGCGTGGAGCAAGCCTATACGTGCATCGCGTTGCACGGCGAGTATCGCTACGAGGGCATCTTCCGCGACTTTACGGCCGACATGAAGGTGGACGAAGACGGCCTCGTGATCGACTATCCGACGCTGTTCACACGCCTGCCGCTCGAGCGTTGAGCGTCGATGCGGCCGAGCCGCCGTGGTCCGTGCGGTGCCGTTCCACAAAACGCTCGATGCCTGCCGCGATCCGTTCGGGTTCGCGCAGCACGACCCAGTGGCCCGCATCGATCTCGATGCGTTCATATGCGCCGAGCCAGCCCTCCAGTCCAAGAGAGAGCGCCGGCCCGACATAACGGTCACGCAGCGGCACGAGGAATTGCACCGGCGCGTGCGCATGACGCGCGCGCGGGTGCAGCAGCTTGTCGATGAAATTGGCGCGGTAGAGATTCAAGCCGTTGATCGCGTTGCGCATCTGCGCGGGATCGGGCGCCGGGCGCACGCGTTCCGTCACCCGCAGCCATAGCGGCCACAGACGTGCGCCGCCAGCGCGCCATACCAGCTCGGGCAGCCACGGCAAATGGAAAAAGAAAATATACCAGGACTTGAGCGTCTGCCGGACACTGCTGCCGAACGGGCGCTTCTTTGTCTGCTGCGCGGGTTGAGTGTCACCGCCGCCGCGCAAGTCGAAGGAAGCATGATCCAGACACGGCCCCGAGATCGACGTGTACGAAGCAATGCGGCCTTTGAACGCGGGATCGGTCACGGCTTCCCAGCATTGAATCGAGCCCCAGTCGTGCCCGACGAGGTGAAACTGCCGCGTGCCGCACGTGGCGTCGGCGACGGCGGCAAGATCGGCGGCGAGGCGTTCGAGCCGGTAAGCGTGACGCGTGGCCGGCGCCTCGGAGGCGCCCGCGCCGCGCACGTCGTAGGCGATCACGCGATAGCGCGCATCCAGTTGCGCGCGCACCGGTTCCCACACTGCCGCCGAATCAGGGTAGCCGTGTACCAGCACGATGGGCGGCGCCTCGCGCGGTCCGCTCACATAAACCGCGAGCCGCACGCCGCCGGCCTCGACCGAGAGCGTGTCGCGTATCACGCGGCCGCCTGCACGCCGCGCCGCGTGGCTTTGCGGGCGCTCGGCGTGGCCGCATTGGTGGCATCGACCGCGGCAACCAGTCCGTCGATACGCGCCAGTTGCGCGCGGTTGTCGTGATCCCACGGATGAAATCCGGGCCGGAAAAAGCTCAGCCACTCACCGGCGATGCGAGGAAACACACCGTGGCGCGGGCCGTACAGATACTTCACGACGCGCCACATGCCGCGCAGATGCCCACCGCGTTTGCGGTCGGCGATGATGAGCCGCACATGGTAGTCGAATACGATCAGCCAGAACGTCACGGTGGTGGCGAGCATGGTGCCGGTGCGCAGGAGATAACGGCCGAGTCCGGGCTTGAGCACGGTGTTCCACACGTCGTACGAAACGGATTTATGCTCGGTTTCTTCGAGTGCATGCCAGGTCCACATCTGCGTATAGCCCTCCACCGACCCGCCGATGCGCGTCGCGTCCTGCAGCAGCAGGCCCGCCAGCATGGCCGTGTAATGCTCGAGGCAGACGGTGACCGCGAGCTGGTACGAATGCGGCAGAACCTTGCGGCCGAAGTTGAGAATCGCCCATAGCCGTTTGTCGAGCTTATGCGCGGGCAAGCCGGCTTCCTGCAACAGATCGTTGTACTCCACATGCTCGCGCGTGTGCATGGCTTCCTGGCCGATGAAGCCGAGCACCTGCTTCTTCAGCACCGGGTCGTCGACCTGGTCGCGGTAGTTGCGCACGCTGTCCATGAAGAAACGCTCGCCGGCCGGAAACAGCAGCGAAAGCGCATTGAAGAAGTGTGTCACATGCGAGCCCTGCACGTGCCAATCGCAGGCACGTTCCTGCGGCAAGTTGAAACGGAGGTCGCGGCGAACCGGCATCATGGCCTTTCTCCTTGTGAGTCTCTATGTGTTGCTGAATGTTCTGAGCGAGTGACGCGCATGGCGCAGCTTTATGCGCGCTTGCCGTCCACCTGCGCGGCGCGCCGCGCGCGTTTCTCCGCAATGCGTTTCATGCGCCGCGTTTGCATCACCACCAGTGCCTGATAGGCCGCCGGCAACGTGCGCGCCAGCCAGTCGGCGGCCCGCGCGTCGCGTCCGATCAGCACGCGCCGTTTGTTCTTGCGCACGCCGTCGAGAATCACACGCGCGGCTTCGTCGGCGGTGGTGATGAAGAACTTCTCGAAGTCGTCCTTGCCTTGCTGTTCGGTTTCCAGCATGAAGCCGACCATGTTCGACGAGATACGGCTCGATTGCGCGATGGCCGTGCGGATGCCGCCCGGATGCACGCAGGTGGCCGACACGCCGCACTTCATCAGGTCGAGTTCCTGGCGCAGTGCTTCCGTAAAGCCGCGCACCGCGAATTTGGTCGCGTTGTAGCCGCTCATGCCCGGCTGGGAGAACAGTCCGAACACGCTAGACGTATTGACGATATGCCCCGCACCGGACGCCTTGATGTATGGCAGAAATGCCTTGGTGCCGTGCACCACGCCCCAGAAGTTGATGCCGACGATCCACTCCAGATCGGCGTAGTCCATGCCTTCGATGGTGCTCGACAGCGCGACGCCTGCGTTGTTGAACACGAGGTTGACGCGCTGATGCTGCGCGGCGGTTTCGGCGGCCCAGTCGAACATCGCGGCGCGGTCCGCGACATCGAGCACGCGGGTGGTGATGCGCAGCGGCGCGCCGACGATGTGTGGCGCCGCGGCCTGCGCAAGCTGCGCAGTTTCGGCGAGGCTTGCAGCATTGCGGTCGGCTAGCGCGAGGTGGCAGCCTTCGCGCGCGAGCTGGATCGCGAGCGAGCGGCCCATGCCCGAGCCTGCGCCGGTGATCGCGGCCACTCTGTCGGTAAAGTTTTTCATTGGCTTATCTCCATGCACAGCGTTCAACCAGAGCTAGTGCTTCAACCTTTCACTCCGGCCCTATGCGAAATTGTTGTTGTCCTCTCTGAACAGCGCCTGTCGTTATCGTTATGTCCTCTCAGGTCGCCTCCACCGACGCCGTCGCGCCGCCGTGAGCATGGGCGGGCGGCGGCGACACCATCGGCTCGCTTGCCGGTTGCGGCGCGGGCGAATACGCAAGGTAGTCGTTCATGCTGAACGTGCTGGTGGCCTGGCGGAATTTGTATGCGAATCCCGGCCACAGCGTGGTGTTCTTGCCGGTTTTCGGATCGAGATACCAGCTCTTGCAGCCGCCCGTCGACCAGATTGCGCGGCCGAGTTTCTGCTGGATCTGTTCGTTGTAGGCACGCTCTACCTGCGGACGCACTTCGATGGCGTCGGCGCGTTCCGCGGCCATCGTCTTCAGTGCGCGCAGAATGTATTCGACCTGCGACTCGATCATGAACACCATCGAGTTATGACCGAGACCGGTATTCGGTCCGACGATCATGAAGAAGTTCGGATAACCAGGCAATGTCGTACCGAGATATGCATGCGCGCCGTCGCGCCATGTGTCGACGATATCGACCCCGCCGCGCCCGCGCACCACGCCGCGCGGAAACGGATCGGCCACTTGAAAACCGGTGCCGAAGATCAGGCAGTCGGCGCGGTGACGCTTACCGTCCGTAGTGACGACGGCGTCCTCCTCGATACGGGCGATGCCGGTGGTCGTCACCGAAACATTCTGGCGCGACAGGGCGGGGAAGTAGTCGTTTGAGATCAGGATGCGCTTGCAGCCCATCGTGTAGTTGGGCGTGAGCGTCGCGCGTAATTGCGGATCGCGGACCTGGCGGCGCAGATGCCGCTCGGCGACTTTTTGCGCCGTCTTCATCAGCGAAGGATGAACCGCAAAGCCAAACGCACGCGATTCGAGCATGCAGTAGAGCGCCGAGCGCATGATCTTCTGAGTGAACGGCAGGTGCTTGAATAGCCATTGTTCCAGCGGTTTCACGCGGCGGTCGGCCTTCGGCATGATCCACGGCGGCGTGCGCTGGAACAGATCGAGATGCGCGACGCGCGGCGCGATCTGCGGGACGAACTGGATCGCGCTCGCGCCGGTGCCGATCACGGCGACGCGCTTGCCTTCGAGCGAATAGCCGTGGTCCCACTGCTGTGAATGAAACGCTTTGCCCTTGAAGTTTTCGATGCCGGGAATGTTCGGCATGGCCGCGCGCGAGAGGCCGCCCATGCCCGAGATCAGCACGCGCGCCGACCATTGCTGGCCGTTCGCGAAGGTCAATTGCCAGCGGTGGCGCGTCTCGTCGTAGGTCGCCGTTGCGAGTTCGTGGCCGAAGCGCAGATGCCGCTGCACGCCGAAGCGCTGCGTGCATTCCTCCAGATAAGCGCGGATTTCCGGTTGGCGCGCGAACATACGAGTCCAGCGCGGATTCGGGGCGAAGGAGAACGAATAGACGTGGGATTGGACGTCGCAGGCGCAACCGGGGTAGTGGTTGTCACGCCAGGTGCCACCAACCGAGTCGGCTTTCTCGGCGACGATGAAATCGCTGATACCGGCCTGGCGCAGCCGGATCGCCATGCCGAGGCCGGCAAACCCGGACCCGATAATGGCGATGTCGGTCTCGATAGGCGCGGACGCGTCCGGCGCCGCGGTGTCGTGAGGCAGCATGCGTGCGTTCATCCGTTCCGTCTCCTTTTTTACTCTCTTAACTGTTACATTGGTCGATGTAACAATAGAGGCTGGTAACGGATGACGCAAGAAGGCGGTTAGACGCGCCCCTCTAGTACCGAAGGCACGCGATGTTCACTTCGCGGCCAAGGCCGCCGCGACGTCCCGGTTCTGCCAGACGCTGTCTTTCACGGTAATTTTCTGCGGGATCAGATTGGCGCCGTAGAACGCGTCGGCGACGCTCTGCTGCGAGCGCACGATTTCGTCCGTGACGGGCGTAGTGCCATAAGGATAGCGGCGCACCCACGTCTCGACCAGTTTCTGATCGAGACCGACCTTCGGCGCGATCAGCGCGGCGGTTTCCACCGGGTGGGCGTTGACCCATAACCCGGCGGTGCGCAACTGGCCGAGAATCGCGCCGATCACATCGGCATGCTGTTGCGCGAAGTCGCGCGTCGCTTCATAGAAGTTGTACGGCGCGTTCAGTTCGCTGTAGTCGGCCAGCGTGCGTGCCTTGAGCGCCTGCTGCGCGGACGCGTAGTAAGGGTCCCAGATCACCCATGCATCCACGCTGCCGCTTTCGAAGGCGGCGCGGGCGTCGGCGGGGGGCAGGTACACCGGACGAATGTCCTCGTAGCGCAGTCCCGCTTTCTTGAGCGCTTCCAGTAGCAGATAGTTCGAACTCGATCCCTTCTGCAGCGCGACGCGCTTGCCCTTCAGATCGGCCACGTCATGCAGCGTCGAGTCGTTCTTGACCAGAATGGCTTCGGCGTGACGTCCCGACGGCTCCGCACCCACGTACACGAAGCGCACGCCGCTCGCCTGTGCGAACACCGGCGGCGGCGCGCCCGTGTAGCCGAAGTCGATGCTGTTCGCGTTCAACGCTTCGAGCAATTGCGGTCCTGCCGGGAATTCGAACCATTTGATGCTATAGCCCAGCGGCTTGAGCTTTTCATCGAGGGAGCCCTGGGCCTTGAGCACCGCGAGCAAGCCCGATTTCTGATAGCCGATGCGCAATACCCTGGCCGGCTCGCCGGCGTTGCCGCTGGTCTGCGCGGTGGCGCTGAAAGTCGTGAATGCCGCGAGCAGGGCCGCGGCGAATTGAAGCGAAAAACCGGTGTGACAGGCCATCCTGCGAATCTCCATTGCGTTCGATTGGTGTGGCCGCGGTTTGTTTTCAGCGTGATCTGCGCACGTCTGCGCTAGCCATGGCGAGGGTTTGCGGAGGCGCCTGAAAACGTGTTGCGGCGACGTTCGGGGATCGTCGCATGGACGTCCCGCCGATCAAACGAAGCAATGCAGATTTGAATATGACGTGCGCCGGAGGGGGGCGCCGTTCACGCGTCCCGCTCGCCGGGTCAGTGGGCGTGTACAAACACTAACGCGGCCGCGACTGCGCGCAGGCTTACTTTTTTGATTTGTCTTTCTTCACTGCGGCCGCTGTGCCTTCGGCGGGATGGCCCAGTTTCTTTTCCATGATGCCCGCGACGCGGTCGCCCAGGTAGTCGCCGGAGGCTTCTTCGAGCGCGCGGTTCATTTCGCTTTCGACCAGCACCATGGCGAGCGGCCGCACGCGCCAGATAGCCTCGACCAGAGCGGGCACGTCGGCGGGCGGCGGCAGGGCGCCGGCCTCGTAGCGGTCCAGTTGGCGAACCACCAGATCGACCAGCGCTTTGGCAACCGCGTTGAAATGCGGCCTTGCGATGCCCACGGCGTCGAGCAGGTCGGCAAGCGGAATGCCTTCCTTCGCCATGGTGGCGCCGGCGGCCAATGCTGTCGGGCTGCCCGACACGAAGGAAAGGCCGTTGCGCTCCAGCAGGCCGAGCTCGACCGCTTTGCCGAGCGCGCTCGGCGAGGCTTTGTCGCCGAACATTTGCAGCAGTTCGATCAGCGAGTACTTTTTCGGCCGCTCGCGCGACCAGCGGCCGCCGATCGCCGTTTCCAGACCGAGGATGGAGCGAAGATCGTGGCCCTCGTCGACGGCCATGATCAGGTCCTGGATGTTGGCTAGCGTGTAGCCGCGTGCGAGCAGATGGTTGATCAGCTTCAAACGCGACACGTGCGTGTCGTCGTAGACGCCGACGCGGCCGCGCTTCTCCGGCGGTGCAAGCAGTCCCCGGTCCTGATAGGCGCGCACGTTGCGCACGGTGGTGTCGGTGACGCGCGCGAGTTCGTCGACGGTGTATTCGTTGCGCGGCGAGGCGCTGGCCGGGTCGCCGGAATCGGCGTACAGCGGCGGGACAGGAGGCGGCGTGTTGGGCATGGCGGGATTTTAACGCGCTGGCGCGCGCGGCCGCCAGCGCGCCCGCCGCATGCACGCCGGTGATCGGAACTTTCGCGGGGATGCGCTTATATTGCCGGTGCTACTTTTGCACGATTCACCGTGAGTGCTTTTCTGTCCGCGCATGAACGACGGATTGCGCGACGCATTGCGTAGGTTTCAGACGTGACGGGCGTCACGCTTCAGACGCCTGCCGGCGCAATGTCGTCCGGCGAGGTCGAATCGCCTTTGCCAAGCGTGCGTTGCATCAACGTGGTGTCGAGCCAGCGACCGTGTTTGAAACCCACCGACTTCAACTTGCCGGTCAATTCGAAACCCAGTTGCGTATGCAGCGATAGCGAACCGCCGCTGCCGCCGTCCGCGATCACGGCGACCATCTGGCGCCACGGTCCGGTTTCGCAGCGCTCGATCAGCGCCTGGAGCAATACGCGCCCCAGCCCCCGGCCGCGATAGGCGTCGTTCACGTAAATCGAATCTTCGATGGTGTTGCGATACGCGGCGCGCGGCCGGTACGGCGTCGCGTAGCAATAGCCTGCGACCTCACCGTCGATCTGCGCGACCATGTACGGCAGCCCATGGCTGCGTACCGATGCGAGCCGCATGCGCAGGTCGTCGACGGAAGGCGGAATTTCCTCGAACGAGGCGACGCCGGTCAGGACGTGGTGTGCGTAGATGGCCTGGATGGCGGGAAGGTCGGCTTCAGTGGCGTCGCGGATCAGCGGGGCGGCTTCGCTCGCTGAGGCCGCAACAGAGGGCGCGGGGCGGGTGGTGCTCATACGTGTTCCTGTCGTGGCGATAAGTCTGCGGATACGTTTTACTATGCCCGCCGCGCGCGCGAATTTGAAGCGAGTCAAAAATCGCCGGGACGTATAGCCGGTATCCGTGCACGGACTGATCGGCCGCGCCGCGCGCACGGCCGGGATTGCGCCGCTCAGTTCGGCCGCGCCGCGCGCACGGCCGGGATTGCGCCACTCAGTTCGGCCGCGCCGCGCGCACGGCCGGGATTGCGCCACTCAGTTCGGCCGCACCATGCGCACGGCCAGGCTTGCGCTACTCAGTTATGCGAGTACGTCTCGGGCTGTGTCACATGCCCGCGATGGTGCCGGGAATGCTTCACCTTATGTTTCGGGCTGGCTTTCGGCTGCGACGCGTGCTGTTCGTCAGGCGCCGCAGCCGCCGGCGCTTGAGCCTGCGCACGAGGCGCGGGCGCGGGGTGCGTATTGCCTGAAGGCAGCCCGCTTTGGCCTTCGCCGAAACGGAAGGTTTGCGAAGTCTGGGCGTATGCGCCAACAGAGCATGCCAGCGCGGCGGCAGCCAGGCAAATTGAAAGCTTCATGGGTCCTCCTTCTGAACGAGCCGGTGAGGATACCTGTTTTCCTGACAGTCGATCGATCACATCAGGCGCAGCAGCCCGCTTGCCTCATTGTCGAGCGGTGACGCGCGCGTTGAGTCGATGGTCGGTCGCAAGGCGAAGCGAGCGGAATGCGTCAGAGGTCGTCGAACTGATCGAATTCGCTTTGCAGTTCACGGTTGCGCGCCACGCGCTCGTCGAGGTCCGGCCCGAGCCTGTCGACGATCGCCGAGATCAGCAGATTGAACAGGCAGGTAAGCGGCGCGAGCGAATCCCAGAACTGGCCGACGTCCGTTTTGACCTGTAGCAGATCGCCGTCGAATTCGCGCGCCCACGGACAATAAATGTCGGTGATGAGCGCGAACGGCAGGCCGCGACGTGTGGCGGCTTCGCAATAGCGGCGCGCGACCTTCGAATAGGCGCGGGTGTCGGTGACGATCAGATACGGCGCTTCGAACCCCGAGTTCAGCGAATCGACGTATGAACCCGACATGCCGTCGGAATAGAACACGCGCGGGCGGATGTATTCCAGGTAGCTGTAGAACGCGTTGCTGATGCCGCGCGTGGACTGAATGCCGAGAATGTAGACCGCATCGGCGTTGGCGATACGCTCGGCCACGCGCGCGAACACCGGCGATTGGGCGAGCTGATAGACATGCTGGATCGCACCGATCTCGAGTTCGAGCGAGTGGGCGAGCGCGGGGTTGGGCGCGACGGACGAAGCGGCTTCCAGCGGGGTGTCGTCGTGATGGCCCGCGGTGCGGCGGAACGCGTCGAGGCGGTCTGTGATCAGCCAGGGGCGCTCCTGAGCCCCGCGCAGTTCGCGCTTCAGGTCGTCGAGATTCTGGTACCCGATGCTGCGCAGGAACCGGCCGACCGAAATGCCGCTCGTACCGGCTTGCTGGGCGATCTGGTCGGCGGTTTCGAGACCGAGCCGGTCGAGGTTGGCCAGCATATAGCTGGCGACGCGTTTGGAGGTGGGGGTGAGTTCGGCAAAGCGGGCTTCGACGGTTTGAGCAAATGCGGTCGGCATCGTAGTCGCGTGGCGGGGCAGTGGTTAATCGATCATCGGGATGATGACATATTCAACCGGCTGCTCGCGCCGCGCGCGTCTGGAAAACGGCTAACGCGAATGCGTACCGCGGACGATGCGCCGATCAGGCAACCGGCCGCGCCGGCGCCGCCCGTGAGAAGCGCCGTGCGCCCGCCACGCAGGCCACGACCACGACGGTGACGAGAATCATCGCGGGCGGCACCTGTTCGTGCAGGAGCAGTCCCGCAAGCATCAGGCCGAAGAACGGCTGCAGCAGTTGCAGTTGTCCGACGCCCGCAATGCCGCCGAGCGCGAGGCCGCGATACCAGAACACGAAGCCGATCAGCATGCTGAAGAGCGACACATAGGCGAGCGCCCAGAGCGCCGCGTGACTGACTCCGTCGAACGATGCGGGCCGTGCCCACAAGGCGAGCGGAAGCATGAGCGGCAGCGACAGCACGAGCGCCCACGAAATCACCTGCCAGCCGCCGAGATGGCGCGACAGACGCGCCCCTTCGGCATACCCCAGCCCGCAGGCGACGATGGCGGCCAGCATCAGCGCGTCGCCAACGGGCGATGCGTCGAGCCCGTGGCGCAAGGCGAAGGCTACTACGGCGCCGCTGCCGAGTGCCGAGAACAGCCAGAACGCCGGTTGCGGACGCTCGCCGCCGCGCAGCACGCCGAAGATCGCCGTGGCGAGCGGCAGGAGGCCGACGAACACCACGGCATGCGCCGAGCTCACGTGCCGCAGCGCCAACGCCGTCAGGAGCGGAAAGCCGATCACCACGCCGAGTGCGACTACCACGAGCGGGATCAGGTCGCGGCGCGCGGGGCGCGCCTGGCGAAACACGAGTAACAGCAACAGGCCGAGCGTGCCGGCGATCGTTGCGCGCGCGACCGTCAGGAACAGCGGGTCCAGGCCTTCGACGGCGATGCGCGTGGCCGGCAGCGAGCCGCTGAAAATCAACACGCCTATGAAGCCGCTCAGCCAGCCGTTGGTTGTCTTGTCCATCCGGAGAGTCCATGCGTGAGGAGAGAGAACGCATAGCATCGGTTATCCGACCATGGACAGTAAGGTACGGATCGGTACAAATCGCCCAAACTGTATCGAGGAATGGAGCGGTACAGCGGCTACGCGACTTGCCACCCGCTGATACGGATTACCTTCGGCGGCAATGTTCCGGCTGCGTCATAAAGGTCTTATCGTGTCTATCATGAACTTGGAGTTCAGGGGATTGCGCCGATCACTTCAGGAGACGAACATGAGCAAGCTGACCACCACGATCAAGCACGAGTTCATGGAGATGCTTCCGCCGACCATCTATTTCTTCGTGATTCTCCACATTGTCGCGATCATGCGCGCGCTGATTACCCGAGGCTATGACGTGACGTTGCCGACATCGGTTTCCGTGACCATCGCCGCGCTGATTCTCGGCAAATCGGTGCTGATCGCCAACATGCTGCCGTTCATCAACCGGTTTCCCGAGAAACCGCTGATCTGGAATATCGGCTGGAAAACGGTGATCTATACCTTGGTGGCTTTGATCGTGCATTACCTGGAGCATCTTTACGAATACTGGAAGGAGGCGCCGAGCCTCGCCGCCGCCAACGGCAGGTTGCTCGCCGATCTCAACTGGCCGCATTTCTGGGCCATCCAGATCCTGCTGGTGACGCTGATCGCGATCTACTGCGTCGTTGCCGAGCTGGTTCGCGTGATCGGCCGTGACAGGTTCATGGCAATGTTCTTCGGTCCCATTCCGCCGAAGGCGACCGGCCAGGCTGCCCGCTAGTCCAGTCGCTCCCGGTCGCGCGAGAGGCGCGTTTGTCACGCTGCCAATCTTACTTGCATAGCAGAAGCAGCCGTTCCTGATCCGAACACGTGGGACGCGGTTTCGGCGCGGCCTGGGCCGCGGTGGCATTGATCGCGGCGCTCTTATTCGCGAGACATGCGCGCAGATGCTTCTCGACTGGCGAGTAGTATTTCCATCCACGCACGAGCGTCGGCAACTCCAGCTTCACCTGCTTCCACTTCGGGTGGCCATGCTCCTGGAGATTGTCGAAGTTGGCGCATAGCGAGTCGGCAAAGTGATTCAGATTGCCGACGGTATCGCGCAGACCGTAATCGTAGGTGACAAGAAAAGCCTTGACGGTCAGCGTGGGAACATCTTCCTTGAGCCAGTTCGGATAGCTGGTTGCGCGGATCGTCGCGGGAAAATAGGTCTGTTTGGCGCGGGCGGTTTCGGGTGCGGCCTGGTCGACCTTCAGGAGGCGGATCTGCTGCAGCAGGTCGGGATTCATGTCGTTGAACAGTTTCGCCGGCTGGCCGACCACGATAATCGCGACGTCCACTTTCTTCACGATCAGCGCGGCGAGCGCGTCCTCGTTGCTCAGATGCTGGATGTTCTGCTCCGGAATCGCCTGACCGAACATCAGGTGGTAGAGCGTGGTGGCCGATTGCGCGGTGCCGCTGCCGATCAGTCCGACACTGATGCTTTTGTCCTTGATGTCGGCGAACGTCTTTAAAGGCGAATCCGCGCGCACCACGACGTTAATCTCTTCGTCATAGAGCGGCATGATGAGCCGCAGCGGCCGGATTGCCGTACCCGCGTCGGCGTTGCCGGCGTTGGCCATGTCGATATACGCCTGGTACACATCGGATTGCACCAGCGCGAGCTTGACCCCCGGCTCGAAGCGCATGCGTTGCACGTTTTCAGCCGAGCCTTTCGACGCCATCACTTCCAGATCGATGCCCGCCGGCTGCGCAACCCATTTCGATAGATCCTGGCCAATCTGGATATACGTGCCCCGTTCCGGACCGGTGACGATCTTGTAATGCGCCGGCTCCGCGCAGGCCAGCGAAAATACGACCATCAGCGCCAGCCCCAACCATCCCGCCAGAAGTCTCTTTAGCATGGTCTATCTACCTATCGGTCAGGTTCGTACAGCTTCGCGCGTCGGCACGCGAAGCACCAGTGAGCCGGTTTGCCATGTCATGTTCTATGTGCTGAGAAAGCCACGTCCGTCTGTTACCTCTCAAACCACGGGCGCTTTTGCGCGCCCTTATGCATTCGGATGCCGCTCACATCGACTATGTGTTTTGGTATCCAGAATATTGTTCACTGCTTGAGTGCGGTGCCCGCGCCAGGCTTGGCGGCATTCGCGTTCGCGCGGTTCCAGCCGGAGTCTTTGATCGCGCGTTCGCGCGCTTCGACACTGTTGTTGTCGGGCGCCGTGGTCGCGGGGCGGGCACCGCCCACTGCGGCCTGATTATTCGCCGGCATACCTTGGGGAAGCGGGGTTTGCAGTTGAGCCACCTGTTGAGACGGTGGTGCGGCTTGCGCTTGTGCAGTCGGTTTGACTTGCGGCGCGGTGCCCGCTGCGGCGTGCGGGGTGAGCGGTGCCCAACCGGTCTCGCGAATCACGCGGGCCAGAATGGACTTCGCAGTTTCATTGCCGGTGTCGAGCACGAGCGCCTCGTTGGCGTGCTGACGGGCGCAAGGCCACGACTGCTGCGCGGCGCACGTTTGCGCCGCCTGCAACGCGGCGTCGCGGCGTGCGAGCAGGGGCTTCAATTCTCCCGCCAGGTCTTGAGCGTCGGAATTGCCTGGTTGCAGCGCCTGAGCGGCGCCGAGCGCGGCTTGTGCTGAAGAGAGATCGTTGCCGCGCAACGCGAGGCGCGCTGATTGCAAGGCCTGTGCGGCATCGCTGAACCGGGGCGGCGCGGGTTTGACGGGCGCCGCCGCAACAACAGGTGGCGTGACGGGCGTCGCCGGTATCACCTGAGCCGGCCTCGCGGGGTTGACCGACACGGCGGGTTTGCCCGCAGCGGCAGCCTGGTTGGCGGACTGAGCCGGCGTGTACGGCGCGATCGTGCCAGTCGTCGTTCTGGCATCCTGATTAGTTTCGTTATCGGCGGACTGGCCGCCGGTTCCGCTCGACAGATCGCGATCGCTGAATAGCGCATATCCGACATACCCCAGGCCAATCACGACAACCGCCCCCATGGCATAGAGCGCTCTGCGAATCGAAATCGTCCCTTGGCTTGCCGCTTTGACCGCTTGGGAAAGATGCGGTACCGGCGCGTCCGGCGACACGAGCGCCGAGGCGGGTAGCGCGGCCTCGCCAGTAACGGGTTCGCCGGCGACCATCGCACGCGTCGCGAAGCCGGTTTCGTCCAGTGTTGATGGATCGAGGCTGTTCTTTTGCGCAGCTTTGGTAGTGGCGCTCGCGCGACTGCCGGGAATCACGGTGCGCTTGTGCGGACCCGCGTCGAGCGGATGCACCGCACCGCAATAGGGACAATAGTCGACTTGCCTGTACAGTGCCCCGCCACACCGTTTGCAGGGCGTCGGAAAACTGTGTCCGATCAGTGTCTGGGTGGACATGCTGTGACCCACCTTTGTAAAACAATGCCATTACGGCATGTTCCGGATCATGTTGAAGCGGGAGCAATGTCCGCGGAAATCACGATCCACATGCGCCGGAGAGTCCTGAGCGGCAAGCCCGAGCTTACGGTGCCGCTGCTCGCAATATGTGGCGTTTCGATCAGAACGTCAATCGACGTTGCTACCTATCCTATGTGCGCTAGCGAACATTAGCAGGTACGACGAATTGCACTCCATGCCGGCAGGACGAACGGCTGCGGAGATTTTTTCACACCATTTGATTCGCGCAAAAAACAGAACGAGGTCGGCGCGCATGGCGTTCGACCTCGTCTTTGTCGCTGTTTTCACCGTCGTTAAGCGCTTGCATCAAGCGCTCGACGCAAACGGCACGATAATCAGTGCTTACGCAGCGGATGATCCTTCAGCAGCCACGCGAGCGCGAACGCCAATACCACCACGCACGCAGCCGAGAGGTACACCGTGTGCAGCGCGCCGGCGAACGCCTGCAGATAGTCGTCGCGCAATGCTTGCGGCAACTGATGAATCGCGGCGGGCCCGAGCGCATGCGGCAATTCGGTGTCCGCCGGAATCAGCTTTTCCAGACGCGCGGCGAGGCCGTTCGAGAACACGGCGCCGAAACCGGCCACGCCGATCGAGCCGCCGATCGAGCGGAACAACGTTGCGCCTGAAGTGGCCACGCCCATGTGCTTGAACTCGACGGTGTTCTGCACGGCGAGAATCAGCACCTGCATCACCATGCCGAGACCACAGCCGAGAATGCCCATGTCGATATACATCACATGAATCGGCGTATTGATCTGCAGGCGCGCGAGCAGCAACATCGCGATCGCCACGAGGAACGTGCCGGCAATCGGGAACATGCGGTATTTGCCGATCTTGCTGATCACGCGGCCGGTCACCATCGACATCAGGAACAGGCCGCCCATCATCGGCAGCATCTGCATGCCAGCTTGCGACGGCGTCGAGCCTTTGACCACCTGCAAATACAACGGCAGGAACGTCACCGAGCCGAACAGCGACACGCCGATGATGAAGCCAATCAGGCTGCTCAGCAGAAACGTGCGCTGTTTGAAGAGTTCGAGCGGCATGATCGGCTCGACGGCGCTGCGTTCCTCGTGAATGAAACCCCAGATCGCCACGAGGCCCATGCCCAGCGTGAACCACAGTTGCGGCGACGACCACGGCAGGATCGTGCCGCCCTGGCTCGTGAACAGGATGATGCAGGTGAGGGCGCCGGCGAGAAATGCGGCACCCATGTAGTCGATCGTGTGCTTCACGTGGCGCACGTGCGGCTTGAAGACCGCGCCGATCACGACGAGCGAGATGATGCCGAGCGGCAGGTTGATGTAGAAGATCCAGCGCCACGTCAAGTGCTCGACGAGAAAGCCACCGAGCAGCGGGCCGACCACGGTCGCGAGACCGAACACGCCGCCGAACACGCCTTGATAGCGGCCGCGCTCAGCCGGCGGAATCACATCCGCTATGGCGGCCATCGTGACCACCAATAAGCCACCGCCGCCGAGACCTTGCAGCGCGCGCAGCACGATAAGCTGTGTCATGTCCTGCGCGACGCCGCACAACGCGGAGCCCACCAGGAAGACGATGATCGCGGTCTGGAGCACGATCTTGCGGCCGAACAGATCGCCAAACTTGCCATACAGCGGCACGACGATCGTCGAGCTGAGCAGGTATGCGGTCACCACCCATGACAGGTTGTTGAGCCCGCCCAGTTCGCCGACGATAGTCGGCAGCGCGGTCGAAACGATCGTCTGATCGAGCGCGGCGAGCAACATCACCAGTAGCAGCGCCGGAAACAGCAGGCGGATCGGCGGGTGATCGCCAGCCTGCGTGCCGTCCTGCGCGTGAGGCTGCGTCAGCGCGGCGGGTTGAGTCGTGGTCGATTGATCCATGGCATTGGGTCGTTGAAATTAATTAATTTAGAGATTAATATATGCGACATCGCGTTACCAGTCAAATCGAGTGCAATGGCAAGAATTCCGTCCGACGATCCAGCGGTGAAAAACGCCCCGAGTGACACGGCTACCGTGAAGGTTCGCCGGCCGCCGGCGGCGCGCGGGCGGGCCGTTGCAGCGCAGGACGGCGCGTCGGCAAGCCCCGAGGCCACCGTGCCCGCCCGGCGGCCGGGCCGGCCGTCCGGCGCGGCGCGTGGCGTCGAGCAGCGCAACCGTCTGCTCGACGCGGCGCTCGAGTTGTTTGCGCGACAGGGCATTGTCGACACCACGCTTGGGGAGATTGCTCGCGAGGCCGGCTTCACGCCGGCGATGATGCATTACTACTTCAAGACGCGCGATCAGCTGCTCGACGTGTTGATCGACGAGCGTTTCGCTCCGTTGCGCGCCGGGCTGGGCGTGCCGTTCCAGGAAAATCCCGACGACCCAGTGGCGGCAATCACGCAACTCGCGCAGCGGATGGTGCGGGTGGCCGTCGACAACCCGTGGTTTCCATCACTGTGGGTGCGCGAAGTCATTAGCGACGGCGGCTTGCTGCGCCAGCGCATGCATGAACGCTTTGGCGACGCGCATCAGAAGGCGTCGCTGTTGGCCATCGCGCGCTGGCAGAAAGAGGGACGGCTCAACGCGGGGCTGGAACCCGCGCTCGTCTTCGTCACGTTGCTAGGGCTGACGATTTTGCCGCTGGCTGCGTCGAAACTGTGGCGTAACGATCCCATGCGTCGCAACATCGGCGGCGAGGAAATTGCCCGGCATGCCGTGGCGTTGCTGGTGCAGGGAATGGGTCCTAAGAAGGGAGGTTGACGCGGCGGGCTGCCGCGCGCTTTGCGCCTTGCGCCTCGTGCCTCGCTCCTTGCTTCCCACTTCTCGCTTTAAGCTTCCCGCTCGCCACTCGCCACTCGCCACTCGCCACTCGCCACTCGCCGCTCGCAGTTCCCGCTCACTGTGCCGCGCGTACATGCTGCGAATTCTTATGACCGGCCCACACGCTACGCCGCCTTTCCACGCTATTCCGGTCTCACGATTTCCGTTTCTGCTTCCACGCGTCGTAAGCGGCCTTCGTCGCATCGTTTGGCGGGTAGGTGCCCGGCAAGGCCGCGCCGTCGCGAATCCGCTCGGTGAGAAACGCTTCGAGCTGCTCCTGTTCGGCGGCGGCTTGGGCGATCTCGTCGGCCATTTTCAGCGGAATCACCACGACGCCATCCGCATCGCCTACGATCACGTCGCCGGGAAACACGGCGACGCCTCCGCAGCCGATCGGCACATTGATATCCACCGCATGATGGCGGATCAGGTTGGGCGGCGCGCTGGCGCCCGCGCAGAACACTGGAAACCCTAAAGCTGCGATCGTCGGGCTGTCTCGCACGGGGCCGTCGGACACCATGCCCGCCACGCCGCGAACCTGCAAACGTTGCGTCAGGATCGAACCGAACGACGCACTGCCGCGCTCGCCGCGGCAATCCTGCACGAGCACGTGGCCGGCCGGAATCGTTTCGACGCACTTGCGTTGGGCGTACTCGGGATCGGCAAACAGTTCGAGCACGTCGATGTCTTCACGCGATGGAATGTTGCGCAACGTAAACGCCGGCCCGACCAGATTCGCGCCGCTGTGCGCGGCAAGCGGCGCGACGCCTTGCATGAACGTGTTGCGCAAGCCGCGTTTGAACAGCTGGGTGGTGAGTGTCGCGCTACTGACGTGACGAAGTGCTTCGAGCGTGGCGGAGTCGAGATCGGGCATGGTGTAGGACGGCCTCCGGGTTGAGAGAGGTGAATAGCAAGAGGGCATGCGCGCCGTACGGCCTGCGGCGCGACGGGCCGCTGAAACGTCCCGATACGGCCCCGCGCACACGATGATAGCGCCACGCGTGTCCCGCCACGCGCTACCCGTCACCCGTCACCCGTCACCCGTCACCCGTCAGCCATCAGCCATCACCCGCCACCCGCCACACAATCCAACCTCTCCGCACCAAAGCCGGCGAGGCACGCTACGTGCTACCGATGGGGTGGATGTTAATGCAGGCGGCATCAAGCACCCCCGCCGGCATCGCAACGAACAGGAATGTGAAAAGAGACGCTGGGCGGGATGGGCCGTGCCGAATGGGGTTTGCACGAGCCGCCGTGGCGAATCGGGAGTCGGCATCGGTCGGCCATGACTGTGGCGCCGAGCGCCGGTTTTTCATTGGCGTGCAGTTTTGGCGCGTTACTGGCGCACGCGTTGGCGCTCAGGCCATGTTTTACAATCGCGGGCTTGTTTGCAACTCGGCGCATGAAATCGAGTCGGACCATGAACAGCACTATCTCAGCCGCGCAGATCGGCGGCAATCAGCAGAGTGACACGTTGGCCACGTCTGACGGCCTAACCGGTTTTTTAGAGCAACAACAGAAAATGAATGCAGCATTGAGACTCGATCAGGCCACGATCGTGCTCGTAGAAGACGACCCGGATAGCCGGGAATCGCTGACCTTGCTACTCGAAGCAGAAGGCGCGCATGTCGTCGCCGTGGCGGATGCGGAAGAGGGCGTGGAGGCGGCGCTGCGGTTGTTGCCCGACGCCGTGGTATGCGACCTCGAACTGCCCGCCATGGATGGCTTCTACCTGATCCAGCGCTTGCGCGACCACGAGATTCGCGGGGATCACGTGCCTTCGGTGGCCGTCGCGCTCACCGGCCATACCGATGATGCTTACCGGTTACGAAGCATCGGCGAAGGCTTTCAGCACTTCATGACCAAACCCGCTTTGCCTGAAGACCTCGTGAAGTTGCTGCACGACGCGATCGACGCTCGCGCTGCAGGCTGAATACAGCAGGACGGCCGCGCAGCAGATAGTTGGCCAATATCTGTGGCATGCGGCAGTCGCGTTCCCTCGGACCTGCCGCATGCCGCTTGCAGTTTCGGACGCCCGGCGCCTGACCGGCATGCCGCCACTGCGCGGTCTGCGAACCGGTCGGCGTCGCTGCCGCTATTTGACGGCGGCGACGGGCGCTGCCGGATCAGGGCTCGACGCCGCTGCCTCCGCCGCCTGACAGGCGGAGCACAATCCCTTTAATTCGATTTCATCGCTTGCGAGCCGGTAGCCCGCGTCTTCGATTTGCGTGACCAGCGCCTGGCGCAGCTTGGGCTGATGCAGTTCGGTGACGTTGCCGCATTGCTGGCAAACCACCAGAATGCCATGCTGACATTGCGTCAGGTCGTGGCAAACGGTGAACGCATTGATCGATTCGATGCGATGCACGAGCCCCGCCGAGAGCAGAAAATCCAGCGCCCGATAAACGGTGGGCGGCGCCGAACCGGGATGGATCTGGCGCATCTCGTCGAGCAGCGAATACGCTTTGGTCGCGCGCCCGGAATTCAACAGCAATTCGAGCACTTTACGGCGGATCGGCGTGAGTTTTTCGCCGCGTTCGCGGCAATATTCCTCCGCGAGTGTCAAGGCGGCTTCCTGCGAATCACCGTGCGTGTGCCCCGGCTCATGGGTGTGAGCGGAGTTGGTCGGGGCGGTTTTGTAGATGGTCGCGGCGGGCTTGGCGGTCTTCATGCGTCGATTATAAAGGCCATCGTGCCTCGCTGTGCCGGCTCGCTGCGCGCAGCGCGAGTGCGCGGCGGGCCGGACACGCGCAACAGCGTCAGAAGCAGGGCGTGCGACCGGAGCCTTGGCCACACGCGGCTAGATTGGTCAAACGCGACGGCTCAAGTCAGCGGAAAGTCGACATACTTCTTGAACCCCGTGCGCGTCGCAATACGCGAATACCAGCGCTGCAGATTCGGTAGCGGCGGACGCTCGACGCCGTCCACGCCGAACCAGCGTTTCGCGTACGCGCCAATCACAATGTCGGCCAGCGTGAACTTCTCGCCTTCGAGAAAGAATCGCCCTTGCAGATGCGTGTCCAGCATGCGCCACAGAATGGCGACGGCGTTGAAGTCGCTGGCGAGTTTGGTATTGTCGCGCTCGGCGGCGGGTGTGCGCACGAGCGCCCAGAACACCGGACGCTCGGCGGGTTGCAACGTGGACAACGACCAGTCCAGCCAACGGTCGATGCCGGCGCGCGACTTCGGGTCAGAGGGATACAGCAGGCTGGCTTCGCCGTATTGCAGCACCAGATAGCGCAAAATCGAATTCGATTCCCACAGCACGAAGTCGTCGTCGACCAGCGTCGGAATCTTGCCCGTCGGGTTCATCGCGAGATAGGCGGGTTCGTCGTTGCGGCCAAATTGCAGGCCAGCGTCGATTCGGTCATACGGCAGCACCAACTCATCGCAGCACCACAAAACTTTCTGGACGTTGACCGAATTGGCGCGTCCCCAGATCGTAATCATCCGGTAAATCCTTTCTTGACAGTTGGCAAGCCGCGCCCGTCGCGCGGCGTTCAACCAGTAACGATACACGATGCGCGTGATAGTGCGCGCCGCCGGGCGGCAACCGGCCGTGCCGGACGAACCGGGCGGTACGTCTGAAAGCGACGCTGCGACAGGCATTCGGCAATCCGCATGCGTTGCGTACAATGAGCCCACCCGAATTCGACGAGGCACGCATGGCCCGTATCATTCCCGACGACTGGAAGAGCCTCGCCGCCACCGGCGCGGCGGCCCGCGAGCGCGAAACGCTGGCGTTGCTGGAAGAAGCGCTTCCCGGTGACTACACCGTCTATCACGGCGTGCACTGGACGCGGCTGAACCAGAACTTCTCGGTGTTCGGCGAAGCCGACTTCGTGATCGTCAGTCCGGCCGGGCGCGTGATGATCGTCGAACAGAAAACCGGCTTCCTGCGCGAAACGCCGAAAGGGCTCGTCAAGGTCCACTTGCAGACCGAGCGCAATGTGGCGATCGCGCTCGCGCACACCGTCGAAAGTTTGCACCGGCGCTTTACCGCGGCCTTCGGCGCGGGTACGTATTTCATCGAGGAACTGTTGTATTGCCCGGATCACATCGTCAAGGACACGGCGATTGCCGGCGTGAATCCCGCCCGGATCGTCGACGCCACGCGTAAGGACCGGCTCGCGGCGGTTATCCGCGAAGCGTTGCCGGCCGATGAGCCGCGCCTCGCGATCGCGCCAAAAATTCACCATTTTTTCGCCGACGAACTGGCGCTCACGCCCGACGCGAGCGCGCTGCTCGGGCAGGCGGGCACGCTCGTCACGCGTCTGGCGGGCGGCCTCGCCACGTGGGCAAGGCGGCTCGAATTCTCGCCGTTCCGCTTGCGCGTAATCGGCACGGCCGGCTCCGGCAAGACGCAACTCGCGGTGCAGGTCATGAAAGACGCGGTGGCGCGCGGCCAGCAGCCGCTCTATGTGTGCTTCAACCGGCCGCTGGCGGATCACATCGCGCGGGTCGCGCCGCCCGAGGCGAAAGTGGCGAACTATCACCAGCTATGCGACTGGATCGCGCGTGATGCCGGCCGCGAACCGGATTTCCAGGCGGGCGGCGTGTCCCCCAACGGGACTTCGCTCGCGGCGTTCGATCAGCTGGAAACGATTTTCGCCGAAACGCCGATCGGTCCGCGCTGGCAATTCGATGTTCTGATCGTCGACGAAGGCCAGGACTTCCAGCAGCCGTGGGTCGCCGCGCTCGAGCGCCTGTTGCGCCCAGGCGCCGCGTGGTGGTGGCTCGAAGATCCGCTGCAGAATCTGTACATGCGTGAACCGGTCGCGCTGCCCGGTTGGACTACGCTGAAAGAGACCACCAACTATCGCAGCCCGCGTGACATTCTCGACTATGTGCGCAACGTGGTCGGCGCGTCGGTGCCGGTCGCGGCGGCGCTCGCGTCGGGCAGTCCGTTCGACGGCTCCGATATCTCGCTTTCCACCTACGACGGAGCCAATGCGGCCGAAAGCAGCATCGAAGCCACCAAGCGCGCGATCACGCAGGCGCTCTCGCTCGGCTTTCGCAAGCAGGACATCGTGGTGCTGTCGTTTCGCGGCCGCGAAGGCTCGGCGATGACCGCGCTGGATCATCTCGGGCCGCATCGACTGCGTAGTTTCACGGGTAAGTACGATCTGTTCTGCAACCCGGAGTACCGCGAAGGGGACGTGCTGTTCGAATCGATCTACCGCTTCAAGGGGCAGGCGGCGCCGTGCGTGATTTTCACCGAGGTCGACTTCGAGACCTTCGACGAGCGTATCGCGCGCAAGCTGTTCGTCGGCGCCACCCGCGCGACGATGAAGCTGATCGTCGTCGCGTCGCAACGGGCCGCGCGGCATCTGCATTTGCGCGACGGCAAGGAGACGAAGGAAGTGAAAGAGGCGCGCGAAGGTTAGCAGCCCGCAGGTCCATCCCGGTTGGTCAGGCCGTTGGGACCACCTGGGCGATCGAGGTCATCTGGACCTATCAGGCCACTTGAGCCATTCACGCGCGCTCAAACCCACGCACGCGCGCCGACCAGCATGCCGGTTTGCGTGTGCGCGTCCCACCAGATCACCCGCAAGAGCGGCGCCTGTTGTGCGATCAGCAGCGCCTGCACTGGATCGCTCTCGATAAAATGCGTGACACCGCCGCGCAATGCGGCCGTAGCCTTGTGAGCGGCGCTGCCGGCGGGACTTTCATCGTGCGTGTCGGGCGTTCGCATCAGCAGTTGCAGGTGGCCAAAACCGTGCCGTGCAAGCCACGCTTCGGTACGCGCGCGATCCACTTCCGGCCGTCCGGTGATGATCGTTAGAACCTGCTTCAGGTCGATGCCGGGCAGCACGTCGAATGGCAGCAGTGCATCGCGTTCGGCGAGCGCGGCGGCCAGGTCCTCGTCATAACGCGCGAGCGGCACGTCGGGCAGCAGAATGCCGTCCAGGTCGATCGCGTACGTGGCGTATTCGTGATCGTCCGCCATCGCGGGTGCCTCGCCTGCTTCGACGCGCGCCCAGTCGTCGCGATAACGCTCGGTGTAGGCCTGGCGTTCCCACGGGAACAAGGCGAAGTAGCCGCGAGCATCGATCGTATAGTCGGGTTGCATGCGGCTCAGCTCGTCCGCGGCACCGGTCAGCGTTCTGACCACGAGGCCTTGCTGCTGAAGAAACGCGATGCAATCGGTCAGCGTGAAACCGCGCCCCGCGATGTCCTCGCACAGCAGCACGTTCGAGCCTGCCGGCGGAATCGGCAGCGTCGAATCCCAGGCGACCGTGCGTGTCTGGCGGTCGTAGCGCAGGAAGGCGACCGGCGTGCCGACCGCATGCGACACCATCAGCGCGAGCGGGGCGCCGCCCCGCAGAATGCCGATCGCCATCGTGAAGCGCTCGGCCAGCAGGGCTGGTTGCAGCGACTCGATCCAGTGATCGAGTTGTTCGTACGTCAGGGGCAAGACCGGCTTGTTCATGACTCGTAGGGAGGCGCGTGGCGCGTGTGGGGCAACTGTTTCTGGCGCGGAAGCAGCGTACGGCGCTCGCGCCGCCGCGGTTCCTCGTTTTTGAGACAGAGAATTTTGGCGATATTATGCATGCGGTTCAAAGATCGCGCGTCGGAGGCAACGGGTGGCGGGCGCGGCAACAGATCGGACCCGGGGCCTGTCAGGCCGCCCGCAGGAAATTAGATAACGGAATATAAAAGCAGATGACCAGCTCGACCGCAGGGGTGAAGGGCAGCAAATGTGCAATCTGGGCCGCGGGCGTCGTTCTCGCACTGGCCGCATGGGGCGCACAGGCTCAGTCGGACCTGCCACCTTTATCGCTCGATGTGCGCGGCAAGATCGGCAAGACGAGCGATGCGTCCCACCAGACATATCGCTTCACCGAGGCTCAACTGCTCGCGCTGCCGGTCCACGCGATCACGACCGCGACTACCTGGACGCCGCGTTCCACCTTCACAGGCCCCTTGCTCGCGGATATTCTGAAGACGGTCGGCGCGTATGGCAGTCAGGTCGAAATCCATACGCTCGACGACTACACCTACACCGTTCCTGTGTCGGACTGCGATCGCTACGGCGTGATCGTCGCGTACAGCATGAATGGTCGGCGTCTTAAGATCAGCGACTTCGGGCCGCTGTTCCTTATCTACCCGCGCGATGCGTTCCCCGATGAACTCGCGGGCGCCTCGGGCGATTCGAAATTCGTATGGCAGATCAAGGCCCTCATCGTCAAATAGTGCGCCGCCCGTGGCGCCGTGTCGTGTACGTGCTGATCTGGCTGACCGCGCTCGCGGCGCCGGCGGGCGCGATCGGCTACCTGTTGTACGCGAATCTGCTCAACCCGCGCACCACCGAGCAGTTGACGGGCACCTACGACGGTTTCTACTGGGACGCCGCGCAGTTGCAGATTACCTACGCGCGCTTCGAGAATCAGTTGCTGCTCTATCAGTCGGGCGTGGACGACGACTATCAGCGATTGATGCTGCGTTATCAGCTGCTGCAATCGAAACTCCATGTGCTGGCGGGCTCGACGCGCCGGCTGACCACGCAGCTCTCGCTGCTGCAAAGGCAACTGGACGAGATTCATTCGCTCGATCAGTTGCTGGGTGGCATCGAGCCCGAAATCGATGCGTTGCCGAAAGATCGCAGCCAGGCCAACCGGATCGTCGCGCAACTGCGCCAGCACTGGAACGAGGTCAACGATCTCGCACTGAGCCGCCGTTTCGCCGATGTTGCCGACCGCGAAGCGATGAACCGCGATTTCATCGACAAGCGCCGCATGCTGTTCGCCGGCGGTCTGTTGCTGCTGTTGCTCTCGGCGGCGGCGACACTGTTGCTCGTGTTGAATGGGCGGCGCCGCACGCGTCTGATGCGCCAGCAGCACGCGGCGCTCGAAGCCGAGCACCAGGCGAGCCGCGCGGCGCGCGAGGCCAGTCACGCCAAGGACGCGTTTCTCGGCATGATCAGTCACGAACTGCGCACGCCGTTGCACGCCATTGTGTCGTCGATCGAGTTGCTGGGCTTCAACTATCACTCCGAAGCGGACCGCAAGGTGATCCAGCGGCTCGATACCGCGGCGCGGCATCTGGAAGCGCAGATGAAGGACCTGACCGACTATGCGCGCCTCGGCGCCGGTAAACTGGAGTTGCGTCACGAACATTTCGAGCCGCGCGAGTTGCTGGCGTCGATCGTCGACGAACACGCGATGTCTGCCGCCGCACGCGGTCTGCGGCTCGAAAGCGAGGCGAGCGGGATGAGCGGCCTGGTCGATTCCGATCCGCACCGGATTCGCCAGATCGTCAACAACCTCGTCACCAACGCGATCCGTTATACCGAGACCGGCACCGTGCGCGTGCAGTTGCGGCAGCGGCCGGCGCTGCTGATGTTCGTCGTCAGCGATACGGGGCCCGGCGTGCCGCATGCGCAGATTCCGCTGATCTTCCAGGAGTTCACCCAACTGGACGCGTCGCGCACGCGCCGCTTCGAAGGCGCGGGGATGGGGCTCACGATCGTGCAGGGACTGGTCAAACTGTTCGGCGGCACCGTCGAGGTGGCGAGCAAGGTGGGCGAGGGCACGACCTTTACCGTGACCATTCCCGTCACGTCGGTCGCCGCCGCCGAGCCGCCGGACGTGACGGCGAACGCCGAGCCCGGGGGCGCGCGTCCGTGCGTGCTGATCGTCGACGACAACCGTCTGATTCGCGAGTCGCTCAGCGAAATGGTCGCGTACATGGGTTTCGACGCGCACGCCGTCGCCAATGCCGACGATGCGCTCGCCTGGCTCGACGCGCGCCGCTGCGACGTGGTGCTGCTCGATCTGCATATGCCCGAGCGCGACGGCTACACGTTTCTCGCGGATTTTGCCGCGCGCGGCGGGCCCTCCGCCGGCGTGCCGGTGATCGTGGTGAGCGCGTATGCGCCGGACGAGGACAATGACACGTACGCCGGCTCCCGGCCGTTCGTCGAAGCGCTACTGAAGCCGGTGCATTACGAGCAGCTTCGCAGCGCGCTGCAGCGGGCCCTGGCTTCGCGGCGCATGGTGTGACTCGCGTTGAGGCCGCTCAGGGCCGCTCAAGTCCGCTCAAGGCCGGTTCAACCGCTTCGACAGATCGGCCACCAGAATCGCCATGCGCGCGGGCTTTTCATAACACGCGACGTCGTAATTGCGGATCACCTGGCTGATCTCCGATTCGCTGGCCTTGCCGGTCAGCAATTCACCAGTCAGCACGAAAATCGGCGCGTCCGGGTTTTCCGAGGCGCGCACCGCGCGAATCGCGGCCGCCGAGGTTTGCGGGCCGAACAGCCAGTCGATCACGACACCGTCGAACACCTGGGTTTGCAGTTGTTCGGCAAAAGCCGCGAGTCCGTAGATCGCCACCGCCGTGAAGCCACTGCGCTCCAGATAGTCACGCAGGTTGTCGGCGCTTGCCTGATCGTCATCGACCACGGCGATGGTCGGCTTGTCGGTTTCCGCGCGACGCGGATAGATCTCGATCTTGTGAACCTCGTACGCGCTTTGGTAGAGCGTGCCGTCGTGACGCGCCACGCGCCATTGACCGAGCCTGGAATACGCGACGAATTCCGGGCGGCTGCCCGGCTCGAGCGCGGCGCCGATCCAGGCCGTGCAGGCCAGTTCGATTGCGCCGACGCTGAACACGGCCTCCTGAGCGATCGCGCCGACCATGCCCGGATCGAGAGATTGCGCGCCGAATAGCTGGGCGGCAGGTTCGCCGTACACCTCGGCGACCTTCTTGATCTGGGACAGAGTCCACGGGCTGTTGCCGCGCAGCTTGCGGTGCCCCTGTGAAAAACTCAGATCGAGGATGCGGCACAGTTCCGTGGTCTGCTGGCGTTTGCCGATTCCGTGCCGGCTCATCAACTCGCGCACGCGCTCGGCGACGGCGATGGAGTCGGGTGAGTTTGTTTCGTTGGCCATACTGCGTGAGAATCCGCCGTCTTAAAGGGTACTGGGGAGCGCGATACGACAGGCGCAACACGGCCATGCACATTCAATGCGCATTGACGCGGCTACGCGGGGGACAGCAAATGTACCGTAAAAAGTATCGCAGTCTGTAGTTTTGTTGAGCGTCGCCGAGCCCATCAGGATGAGTGTCGAAACAGACTGGTTCGGCGATCGTTTTATGCATTGAGCATGAATTGTATTTTACCGATTAAACCGTGCCGCATCGGTGAAGAAATACGCCGAACGGGGCAAGCCGCCCGACACGCCTAGCCTGCGGGCATGGTGGCGAGCTTCGCCGCCGAGCTTGTCAGGCCTTTGAAAATCCGTTCGGCGACCCTGGCCGGAAAACGCTCGGGCAATTCCGCCGAGACCCGCTCGATCACGCCGGGGGTCTGTTCGATCAACCGCTGGATCAACGGTTCCGCGTCCGCGCCGTACGAGCACTTCAGCGCCATCGTGTTGAAGTGGCGCCGTTGCACGTCGCGAAACGCGTCGTGTTTGCTGCGCGACCACATGCCCATGGCGAGCCTCGCCTTGAACCACGACCACTGGTTCGGGCCGCTGCCTTCCACCGGCCAGATCGACATCACGTCGTAGAGCGGCGTCAGGCGGTAGTGGCCGCCCGCCAGCAGGCGAATGCTGAAATTCTTCGCGTGACCGTCCGGCGCCGCCAGCATCCAGAACAGGATCTGGCTCGCCAGCAGCGTTTCGATGTCCTGCCGGGCCTCGACCGATTGCTGGAGAATCCGCGCAAGGTCGAGCACGCCCGGGCCGCCTTCGTTTTCATATTTGCGATGCGACGGCACGCCGTACACCTGGCAGAAGTCTTCCTGCGGCAGGCGCAACAGCCATTGCCCGCTCGAATGCAACTGGCGGTCGAAGCGTTCCACGCTCAACACCCGTTGCTTGCCGAACGTCACGATCTCCGTGTTGGCGACGGGCAGGCCGAAGGCGTGCAGAATCCGCAGACAGAGCCACTCGTTTTCGACCGAGGTACTGAGATCGGCGAGTTTATTGCCGACGAGGCCGAGCGGCAGCTTGAAAATGTGCGTGGTGGGCGTGGCGCCGTGCGGCCTTTGCCACTTGCCCTCGTGCCACAGCAGCGCGGTTTTTTCCTGCGCGCCGGCGAGCGAGATGCGGAAATCGTCCGTTTCGTCGGGCGCGCCGAGCGCGGGGTTGCTGACCGTGCGCGCCAGCATGGCTTCGATTTCGGCGTCCGTGAGCGGTGTGCCTTCGATTCGTTCGACACCTTGTGGCGCGTCGTCTTCGGCGAGTAACTGGACGGCGCCCACGCAGTCGCGGCCGATGGCTTGCAGCAGGTCGAACGCGTCGAGCGTCTCGGTCTGGTAGCGTTGGGCGATGCGCTTTCGGATCGCCTCGCTGTCGGGCAGCAGATTGTCGAAATAGTTGAGGACGCGCGAACCCTTGTGCGCCAGATTGCCCGGCGTGAATGGCAGCGACAGGGACAGGGGCCGTCCCGCGGGCGAGGCGACCCACGCGGGATCGTAGGCAAACTCCATGGGGCCGCGAGCGGGCAGGCGCCAGACGCCGACCCGCTCGCCGTTGGCCCACACGGAGAGCGCGCGTGAGTGAGTTTGGCGGCCCATGCTCACCACTCGACAAGAGGCGCGGGGCCAGGCAGCGCCTGACTCTTGTCGCGCAATTGCAATTGCAGACCGTAGATGCCGCACAAGGCCAGCAACTGGGCGAGAGTGAGGGCGGCTGCGTCGGTTTCGAGTGCCGAAATGCGGCTCTGGCTGACGCCGATCCGCGCGGCCACCTCGGCCTGCGTGAGTCCGGCTTGCCGCCGGCTGGCGGCAAGCAACTGGGCCATTTGATCCGGCGTGGCGATGAGGTGGAGCATGGTAAATTATCCGCGACACGAATAAACGCATTTTATGCGTTACACGAATATCTGTCAAATATTTGTGTGACGCATAAAATGCGAATATCTGTGTGGCGAATAAACTGCGCGTGTCGCGCCGTTTCATGTCGTTTCGCGCCGTTTCGTCTCGTTTCCGCGTCGAGCCGCAAGCCTCAGGCATCGCGGCATTGCGAACAAGCGCCTCGCCTGCGAAGATTACGCCCACACTTAAAACCTGCCCGTCCGATGACCACGACTTACCCCCTGCACGCGAACTTCACGCCCGCCGACCAGCCGTTTCCGAAACATGCCGACGTGGTGATCGCCGGCGCCGGCATCATGGGCTGCGCGGCCGCCTACTATCTGGCGCGCCGTGGCCTCTCGGTGGTGGTGCTCGACAAATCGCGGATTGCCGGGCAGCAGTCGTCACGGGCGTGGGGATTCGTGCGCCAGCAGGGCCGTGAAGCCGCCGAAGTGCCGCTGATGATGGCCAGCATCCCGCTGTGGAAAACACTTGAAAGCGAGCTGAATTTCGATCTCGAATGGCGTCAGGGCGGCTGTCTGTACGTGGCGACCGGCGAGGAAGACTGGAGCTCCTTCCAGCAATGGATGGAGGTCGCGCGTCAGTACGGGCTCGATACGCGCACGCTCGATCGCAAGCAGATCGACACGGTCGTGACCGGCATGCACGGCCCGGCGCTCGGCGGCCTCTACACCCCGAGCGATGGGCAGGCGGAACCGGGGCGCCGCCCCCCCCCCCGCGGCGGGGGGGGGGGGGGGGGGGGGGGGGGGGGGTT